>NZ_JAUBTF010000012.1:0-142459 GCF_036702355.1 Microcoleus sp. D3_18_C4 | reverse complement strand
TTCGGTGCTGCCCCTGCTGACTCGCTCAAAGGCTGCTAATAAGGTTTCAACTTCTGTTTCTCTGCCGTAGAGTTTTTGAGGTATTTGAAACTTATCTGTAATATCTTTTTGGGCGATCGCAAAATCTGCAATTCCTCCCATAGTTTTTAATTGTTCTAGGCATTCTTCTAAGTCAGCTATAATTCCCCAAGGGCTTTGATATCTGGCTTCAGCGGTTTTCGCTAATAGCTTCATCACAATATCAGAAACAGCTTTAGGAATTTCTCGATTGATTTGATGGGGCGGTACTGCTTGTTTGGCAATGTGACAGTGGATTAATTCCATTGCATCGCTGTAATCCCATGGCAATTGCCGCGTTAGCAGTTCGTAAAAAGTGACTCCTAATGAGTAAAAATCAGTGCGATAGTCGATCGATCGGTTCATTCTGCCTGTTTGTTCCGGCGATATATAGCTAAGAGTGCCTTCTAAAACATTAGGATTTTTCAGGCTAGGATTTTCGCGCTTTAAAACTGTAGAGATGCCAAAATCTATAATTTGAACTCGCCCTGTGCTTGAGTTAATAATAATATTGCTGGGATTGATATCTTTATGAATAATTTTATGTCGATGAATTTCACCTAAAGCCCTGGTTATTTTAATAGCTGTTAATAAAAACTCTTCTAAGGTAAGTTGATGAGAAGCCAACAAGAGCTTTAATGAGTCTCCACCACAATCCTCGAAAATGATAGCCAAACTGTTATGGTATCTTTCTAAGCTGTAGGTTTTAGGCACACTTTCTAGGTGAAGATTCTGTGTGATTTCGTATTCCTGCTTGTATCTGACTAACGAAGCTGGCATCGGATAATCTTGTTTGAGAAATTTGATAATTACCGGTTGGTTGTCTTCCTTTCTCCGTCCTCGGTAAACTAAAGAATTATTACTTTCATGGATTTGGTTGGTAATCTCGTAGCCCGGTAAGTTAATCATTCTTACAGCCTCTTGTCAGTATTAATACTCAATTATTTTTTTATATATTGTTAATTAATTAAGTATATGTATTATCTAATACATAATATCGGAAAATTTAATAAAAACTTAAGTTTAAAAAGAAAAGTTATTGTTTATTAACATTTCTTAAAAATAAGACGGCTAAACGTTCCGGTCAGGAGTACGATCGCTCCCCAGTTTCCTGCAAAATCCGGCAAAACAGAGTGAAGTGCGATCGCCCTTGGTCTTCATAGCAGATGTGGGCGTTGCATAATTAGAGTATAAATAGGGCGAATCACCATGCCATGAAAGCGAGTGCAAATCGCCTCTTTTTCCTTCTTCATTCCACATCTTCATTACCAAGGATTACCAATCATTGTAAAGGCGGCCCAATAATAAGGATGCAAAAGCACGCGATCGCCCCGCGCCGCAATTTCCGGAGGCAAAATTAGACTTTCAGAAAGCCCTTCGACTCGCAACATCCCGTCTTGAATCCGCACGCGCCCCTGCAGCATCTCCAATTGCGCGCGCCGCAAAGCCTCCGCTTTAATCATCAAATTGCCACCGCGTTTGGGTGTCCGCAACTGGCGATAAAACTCAGTCATCAGCCCCAAAGTCCCCTCATCGCTGACTTCCCACAAACTCGCTAAAGCGGATCTAGCACCGCTAGCTACCGCCAAACCCGCAAACCCCAACTCCGCCTCTTCGTCGCCCAAGGCGGTACTGCACGCGCTTAAAACTAACAGATTGACCGGCGGTTCATTCCATCGCAACTGCCGCATTTGATCGATACGCAATTTACTATCCCACAACTGAATGTAAGAATTTTTTGGTTCCCCGGGCTGGAATTCGCTGTGAGTTGCTAAGTGAATGATACCAAAAGGTCGATTTGCTCGCTGAGCTTGCAAATTTCCGAGAGTAAAATCTTGATTCAAAAATGATTTTCCCCGATCGGGCGGCGCGATCGACTCTAACTCCACCGGTACCGCTGGTAATGGCGCTTTATCTTCAAATACCGACGCCCCCATTGCCAAAACTTCATCATCCGCAATATTGTCGTAGCGAGTATCAGTCAAACTCAGACTCGGCATCACGCTAATGCTGTATTTCTCAACTAAAAAGCCTTTGCCGTCGTGAAGTGCCGCAAACGGCACGCTCCGCAAACCTGCTGCCGGAATTACAATTAAATTGTCAATTTTTAAAGCTGTCAATTCTGCAGCAACTGGCGCAATTAACCACCGATAAAGTTTTTGCGCCGTATCCAAATAACTAATGCTGCTTCTTTTTCGGGGATTAGTTATTTCGCTTTGCAGGGCCTCGGCTAGTTGCAACACCTGCCAGCGCGTTGTCGCCGGAATTAAAACGCGCCTCGGTTCATCGTTAGCTGTTACTAACACTAATTCTAAATGCTCCCCGTTAGGAACATCGGAAACTTCTGTGCCATCCGGCGGCAACCTCTGGGCTACCTTATCTTCTAAGACGCGAGGGGGCCCGGAGGTGAGGTTTTTTCTCACAGGCAACAGATTAGATAAATCCTGAGTGGCCACCAGCACTGAACCATTTTCTTTGGCGGTGGTGGCAGCCAAGCCGCTGACCCAATTCATATAAATAATGGCAGATTTTATCCCGGTAATTTTTTCGTTTTTGCGAAGAGTTTCGTAAATTACCGACATATTACTAATCGGCGTTCTTGCGGGCAAGTCTAGATATTTTTCGTACTCGCGAGTAAAGGTTTGCTCAAACTCTAAAACTCCCGCTCCGACCGAATCGAATCTGCGAGAAGGAGCGAAAATATCCGGCCTAATTGGGGAATGTTTGTATCTACTTTGCGACTCTAATTCTACTTGCAAAGATGCAGGAAGTGATGGGGGAGGCTCAGGATTTACGGGAACTACAGGCGGTGCGGGAATTGGTACGGGAATTGGTGCGGGAATTGGTGCGGGAATTGGTGCGGGAATTGGTGCAGGAGTAGAGGGCGGGCCCGGTGTAATTAGGGAAATCTGATTTGGTAAATTTCCTTGGGTGTAAGTTTGTCCAAAAGAAAAAGTGGGCAAAATGGCGTTTCCCGCGCCAGCATTAATGCTTCCCAGGGTTCCATTGTCGATCGCGCCGCCAACTACAAACGGTCGATCGCTACCGCCTCCGTGCCCAATTGCGATCGCCCCCGCCCCCGCACCTCCGGCAGTAGAAATACTCGAAGAATTGCCCGATATATCGTTGAAAACATTGTTCGAGCGAAACAAACCGAGGGTTGTCACATCAACGCTGCCACCAGCGCCACCAGTGCCACCTTGAGCATTGATAAAGCCCAACTGAATGTTATCAGTCGCGTTCAGGGAAACGCCTCCGCCGTTGCCGTTTGAAGTGCCGCTGGAGTTGATATCTAGAGCCGAAATGCCCGCTTTCGAGGTGACATCGATATTTCCGCCGATCGCCCCCGAAGCGTTCAAAGCTCCGGCAGTTAAAGGCCCAGCATTGGTTTGGAGAGCGATCGCGCCTCCTGTGCCCGCCGATGACGAGTCGATCGTACCTGCAGCAACAGTATTTCCCTCAACCCGAATTCTCCCACCATTCGAGGTAATATTACCAGTCCGAACCTCCCCGCTTCCTTGCAGATTCACACTGCCGCCATCCGTCCTTAAATTACCCTCTAGAAGGACGTTTTCTGCCTTGATATCGGCTCCCAAAGCGGCCGTGCTGTCCCCCCCGAAGGTAACGGCATCTCGCGCGTTAACGCTCAAAATGCGGGCGGCAATTGTGGAAGCAGCCGTCACGCTAGCAGCATCAGCCGAGAGCAGGCCCAACCTCTGAGTTTGACCGACTCTGCCGTCAAAAGTAATGTTGCCACCAGCGCGCAGCGTCAAATTATTTGCTCGGCCCGGCCTGCTGTCGAGGGTATTGGCAAAAGTGATATTGCCGGTAGTGGCGGCTAGGGCGGCGGTGCGATCGACTGTGACGTTACTATTGAAAGTCATGTCGCCAGATGTCGCAATATTGCCCGATACCTGGGTACTGCCGGCGTTTACAGTCAAACTCGCCAGCGGTGCAGCTTGACCGACTGTACCGCCGAACAGCACTCGCTGAGCGTCTAGTCTTAGGGCGTGAGATCCGTCTAGGCTGCCGGAGAACAGAATGTTGCCGCTAAGTTCCGTGCTCAAAGCCACGTCAGCATTGAGGGATGCGTTTCCTGTAAAAGTGAGATCGCCGCCGGATGTCGCAATGTTGGCGTTGAGATCAGTTTGGGGCGCGTCGAGAGTCAAGCTAGCGCTGCCACTTGTTCTCAGGGGATTGTCGATCCTGATCGAGCTGCCTTGAAGTGTCAGCGGGCTGTTGAAGGTAATGGGTGCGACGATCGCGATCGAGGAGCTGCTACCGTTTTCGCGCCCGATCGCGATCGAGCCGAAATCCCCCGCCAAAGCGCCGAGATCCCTTGCCGTCAAGTCCAAAATGCCCAAAATATCGCCGGTGCCACCGATCCGAATCGATCGGCTATCGTTGGGTTGCAAGCGAATTGTTCCCCCCGCACTGCTGACAGAATTGCTGCCACCTCTAAAGTCAATGCCGTTACCAGTGATAGCGATATTGCCGCCGTTGGCATTAAGTCCGCCCAGAGAGATGCTGCTGCCAAAAATGTTGATGTTGCCGCCTTGAGTCTCGATTGCGTCCTGGAAGTCATTGACAACAAACACTCCGCCGGATCTAAATGTTACGGTGTCTCCCGTTCTTGCTTGCAGGGAAAGTTGGTTATCGGGTAAGTCTTGGAGGGTGATGTAGCCGGGGGTTTCTAGAACCACGTTGCTGCCGGCTGCCATCTGTTCCAACTGTACTTCTGAGATCGATGTTTCATTGGGTTCGGGTGCCGATGCGAGTTCCCCGCCAGATGGCGCGCTGGTGTCGCCGTTACCGCTGACGATCGTAATATTTGCCGGATCGAGCCACAAATTGCCGATCGCACCGTTAGTCGCGCGGGTATCGACCTGTCCTTGGAAAGTTAAAGCATTTTTGCCGGAAACTTCTACTCTTCCGCCGTTACCTGCGGCGATGCCCCCGCGAGCACTAATATTGCCGAAGAAGCGAGTTGTATTGTCTGACCAAATTACCGCAGTGCCGCCATTGCCACGGTCGATCGCATCTGCTGCGATCGTAGAATCAGGACTAACATAAGTTACCAGTGCGTTCGGCACTGGTTCCATCCCTTGGAAACCGCCTCCGACGCGCACAGTACCTCCGCCATCTGTCCCGGAAGCATTGATATTTGCGCCGAAGAGTCCGACTTTTTCCCCTAAAATATTGACTGTGCCGCCAGCATTCCCAGAAGGGCCAAATACATTTACCGAACCGGAGACGATCGCACTTCCGGCAACTGCCGGCACTGTTTGGCTGCCAGTCAGTACCAATTGACCTTGTTCGTTAGTCGTTAAACCTGTGGCTGACGCTACGCCGGGTCCCGTCAGCAACTGAGGCAAAGAAACCGGGGCAATCACCGAGTTTTCTAACTGCAAAGACGGAGTAATTTCTAAACTCAATAAATTGCCACCTTGACTGATACGGACTGCATTTTGTCCCGGAACAGCAGCCACAGTAACTTGACCATGGGGAGCGGATAATTGTCCTGTATTAACAACGGTGCCACCTAGCAAAGTTAAACTTTGCCCGCTGCCAACTGCCAAGTTTCCCGCATTGACAATTGCACCAACTTGTGAGTTATTAAAATTAAATTGATTGGGATTTCCCAGTAAAGCTTTGTAATCATTAATTCCGGCAGAATTGAACCAGCGATCACCGAAGCCAATACCTGTAGCAGTTGTCGCGAAAAAAGACCCCGGCACGTTTAATCTAGCATTTTGACCGAAGACAATTCCCGCCGGATTCATTAAGAATAAATTTGAGTTACCGCCGCTTACAGAAATCAGACCGTTAATGACGGAAACATTGTCACCGGAAATCCGCCCTAAAATATTTTGAATATTTGGATTAGTTATAAAATTAGCTATTTGACCTTCGCTGAGATTAAATTGGCTGAAGCTGTGAAACAGATTTGCCCCGTTTCCTGACAGTTGTCCGCCACTAATGTCTGTGCGGTTTTGCTCGGACTTAACAACAGTATTCGTGCCATCAGTAGCAGGGACTACGGGTTGCGATCGCACTGCTAGCGGTAGCAGCCCAAAACCTAATGTCAAAATTAGAGCAGAACGGAAATAGGTCATTGGAGGAAGCCATTAGTCATTAGTTATTAGTTCTTAGTCATTAGTCATTAGCCGGAAGGAAGAGGGAATTCAGAAAAGCCAATTCTCCATTACCAATTTTAATCTCTTCTCGTTTTGATTTTTTTTGAGCTGTAATGTTCCGCCCAAGTGCCAATAAACTTAAAAAGGTCGATCGAATACCGCCACCGCCGGGGGTCGATCGCACTCCAAAACCACCCGTTGCCAGAATGTCGGAAATTTAATGCAGATTTTATATTTATCTGTCGCAGGTATCTTGACAAAATGCCCTCAAAGTCTTATGATTGCAGCACTGACTGGGTGGGACGGCAAAAACCCGCAAAATAACTGGCTGCTCTAATGAAGTTAAAAACAAAATATTAATGCTTTTAGAGACCAACCATGCAAACTCCAGCTTTCCAATTTCTAACTGAACAAATAGTAGAGCGGATATTTTCGTCAGGCGAACTGACTCGCGATGACAGACAGCGAATTCAGTCAATGCTCTTAAATGAGTCGATCGGCGAAAATGAATTGAGCTTAATTGAAAGAGTCATGGAAGGCGTAGTCAAGGGAATACTTGACGTGCTCAATTAGTTGAGAACGGGCGATAACTTATCTAAACGTAGGGTGCGCCATGCCGCGCACCTTACCCTAATTTTAAATAAAAAAATCGCAAAGCGAAAAGCGAAAATTCTGTCACGGTTCTAAAAATCATCATCCGGGCTGTCATCCGGGCCGTCATTCGAGATTTCATCGCGACGCACAAGTTCAGAAGGAGGCCTATCGCTACTCCAAGCCCACCACACACCGCCACACTGGCATCGGTAAAATTCTTGCCACTTGCGGCGGTTGAACTCGGTGTATACTGGCGATCGGCGATTAATCCAGACCTCAGCGGCATCCGTACAGCTAGCGCCGCACTTGGGACAGCAAAACTCATTAGCGTGAACCGCCGTCGCAGTCCATTCAGGAGGATGTGGAGCAAAAGCTTCCATGTGTTAGAGTTTCTATTTAAACTGCTGGTAATTACGGCAAATCAAGGCTTGCTAAAGATCCGCAGAGTTCGGAATGACCTAAGCAATGACATAAGTACGCTGTTGAGTGCGTAATTTATCTGCCCGTTATTTTTTTTTAGCATTTGCCGTCAGATGAATAGTATAACTGATGTGGTGCAAGCCGTCGATCGGCATTCTCAACTATTTCAAGGACTAGGCTCATGTCTATCTACAATCTTATCTCGTTTCTGGGCATTTTTGGCTTATGTGCGATCGCCTGGGTTTTTTCAGAAAACCGACAGTCGAAGTATATACCTTGGCGCGTCATCATCTGGGGCATTGGCCTGCAATTAGTCTTAGGATTTTTAGTATTCCTGTTCCCCCCAACTCGCATCGCTTTAGAATGGTTTACTAGCTTACTGGATGGAGTATTCACCGCTGCTGACGCTGGAGCGAGATTTGTATTCGGGAGCAATGTTGTACCGATACCTGGTAAAGATCCGGCAGTTAATTTAGGATATATTTTTGCCTTTCGAGCTTTACCGACAGTCATCTTTTTTTCTGGCCTCATGGCCTTGCTATACAACATCGGCGTGATTCAAATTATCACCGAACTTTTTGCAAAAATCTTTTATATGACAATGCGGTTGAGCGGCGCGGAAGCCCTCAGCGGTGCGGCTAATATTTTCGTAGGAATTGAAGCGGCAATAGTCGTCAAGCCTTATTTGCCAAGAATGACTCGTTCGGAACTTTGTGCAATCCTCTCTTGCTGTTTTGGAACCGCTGCTTCTTCAACTTTAGCAATTTACGTTAGTTTTCTCAAGCCAGTTTTTCCCAATATTTTAGGACACTTAGTTTCAGCCTCAATTATCGCTATTCCCGCTTGTTTTGTTCTATCCAAAATCTTAGTACCCGAAACAGGAGTGCCCCTGACAATGGGTGGCATTCCCAAGGAAGAACCCAAGCCTAAAGGCCGCGAGTTTGTGGGCGAAGAAATTTCGGACAGGGAGCGCGAAGAATTCACACAAGAGACTGTTGGGGGAGAACCCATCGAAAGAGTCAGCCCTCTCGATGCAGCGATAATTGGTGCATTGGACGGTGTAAAAATGGCAGTAGCAATTGCCGCTGTTTTGATTTTAATCTTAGGCTTAGTTTCCTTAATCAATCAATTCTTTGGTTGGCTGGCAATTTTGCCCGGCCCCATTGGTGACTTGTTCAAAGTTGTCACCTTAGCCAACATTATGGGATTTTTATTTTATCCCCTGACGCTATTAACAGGAGTTTCATTAGACGACTCTTGGCAAGCGTCAGTAATTATCGGTCGCAGGTTGTTAGAAACAGCCATTCCGCCCTATCAAAGTTTAGCAGAAGCATCGGCAAAAGGACTGGTGAGCGATCGTACAGTTTTAATTGTCAGTTACGCCCTTTCCGGCTTTGCCCACTTAGCATCCGTCGGCATATTTGTCGGCGGCACAATCGCCCTAATTCCATCCCGTCGCAAAGACATTTCCGAACTCGGTTGGAAAGCATTATTTGTCGGCACCTTAGCGACAATGATGATCGCTTGCATCGCGGGAACCTTCGACACCGGAGACGCCAGCATTTTAGGCGCTAAAACAGCCCCTGCTGCCCCGCTAACAGCCCCTGATTCTCCCAAACCACTGCCATCCCCAGCCGCGAATTCAAAGCCGTCAGTTGCCCCATCAATTGCCAGTCCGAAGCCTTCGCCGAAGAGTGAAAAAGCAACTCCGAAAGCTCAATAATCTCCCAAATCAGACTCTAAGAAAAGTCATTAAATGAGCTATGGGAAAAGGACACGGCAATGCCGTGTCCCTACAGATTAGACTCAAATTGCAAGCATTCCCAAACTATCTAAAAATTATCTGCGTTTATCTGCCTTGAATCTGCGGTTGACATATTAATCAAAAATTTCTGCTATAGGTCTAATTACCAATAACCAATTCCCCAAAAATATGAATCCCGATCCAGAAATTCGCCGCCTGTTAGATGTGATGCCCGCTTCGGGCCGCATGATGTGTAAAATCATTAATAAGCCCCAACAATCAACGGTAATTGACTGCGATTTTCCTTTGCCTTGGAATCAATCTCGCCCGATTTATATTAATTTTGATTTGTGGCGGCTGCTATCTAAGCCGCAGCGGGATTTACTGCTATTGCGGAATGTAAGTTTTCTGTGCAATTTTAAGTGGTTTAAACCGGATATTTATCAAGGTGCGGCTCTGGCGGGAATTGTCGGGACTGTTGTAGAATTGTTGCAGGGAGATGCGATCGGCACTGCGATCGCGGGCGGTTTGACAGGACTCGCCATGACTCGAATTTGGCGCGACAACCGCAGTTCCCAAGTAGAATTAGATGCTGACGAAGGGGCGATTAGAGTAGCGGGAAGGCGTGGTTACAACGAAGCGGAAGCGGCCGGACATTTGCTTGGGGCGATCGAGGCTGTGGCGCAAATTGAAGGGCGCAGTTTAGATTTTAACGAGTTGATTCGGTGTCAAAACTTAAAGGCGATATCGGGTATTTCGACGGTGGGCGTGCCCGATAGTGTAAGGAAAGATTGAAAAAAACCTAGATATAATCAAGATGGAAGCCCATAAAATTCACAACGATGCTAATCCTGCCAAAACTGGAAAACCTGCGCGATACTCTACCTATAGAAGGAGCTGTCCGAATTGAATTAGTGGAAGACATACCAATTTTTAAAGCCTCCACAACTGTCAAAAATCGCATCCAAGAACTGTTGGACAAACAACAAACTTTCCCCCTAAATCCTGACGAAGAACAAGAACTCAATCTTTACGAAGAAATCGACGATTACCTCAGTTTTGTCAATCGGACTGTCCGCAATCTTTTCTTGGGTCAGATTCAGCCTACTGTGTAGAAATGTCCCCTCGCCCTCAAATCCCTGAAAATATCCAAAATCAAGTTCGTCAGAGAGCAAAAGGTCTGTGCGAATATTGTCATGCCTCGGAGTCATAAATTTATCGATCGCTCTTTCTAGTCGATTGAACTGTCGTTGCGGGCGATCGCCAACTCAAGAACAATGATAAACTTGATATTCATACCCATCCACCGCAGGCAACTCGCGCGATTCAAGCTGACACTTTTGTGCTTCTAGATTGAAAGGTGCGCGAAAATTAACAAACCACAAATCTAGCGGACGTTCTAATTGACTGAGTGTTTTGTCAAGTGTTCCTGCCGCTATTTCTGGTGCATCCCTTCTCTGATTAGCCAAAAGAAACAGTGGAGAATCAAAGGCTTTAACTTCTTCTTTCTTCCTAACATCCGTTACATCTGCTACAAAATCCGTTGTCGAACTTCTTTCCCATTCCCACCCTATCCCCATCAACTCTCCTATTTCTACATGAGTCTTTTGAGTAGTGGCAATTAACACGGGAACTTTCGATAATTCGCGGATAACCGGAATTAAAAGGTCTGGTTTGTAATATTTGCGATAGCCGAGATTGGAATTTACTGTGACACCGCTAAAAAAACCCATTGCTAAAATTAGCACCACTGCTTTTTTGCCCGAAACTTCGATCGCCCGTAAATTAAACGATTGACTTTTTGCTGTAGGTGTGTTAAAAATAACCGCCAAGGTTGCTCCTAAAAGCAATATCACCCCCGGAAAGTAGACGAAATTGTATCGTGCGCCGCGAGTGAGGTCAATGCCAAGAATATATGCAAAGCTGAAAAATAGGAAAATTGCTCCTAGCACAAATCCGCCGAAAATAACAGTACCTAAACGAGTATCGGGGGCTGTTAAGGACTTTTTAAGAGCGCTAAACAGGATGGGAAGCACCAATATAAAAAATATTGTCATTACGATCGCCGATGCTACTACTACTACCAAATTTGGCGATTCCACCGGCAGCAGAGAGATGACAGTGATCCATCCAGCTAAAGCTTGAAAAATCGGCGCGATCCAATTTAAAAATGTGCGATCGCCGCTGACAATCCAATTAGTTAGTTCGCTGCCGTATTTATTGGACAAAAATACCGGCAACCAAACTAAACCGCCAGCTAAAGTACCCATCGCTACTGCGAAAAACCGCCAGAGGATTTGAAATGGCAAAATATTAGGCTGCTGGCTGTTGTCAATTGGCAAATTTCCATTAAACTGCTGCCAGATTACAGCAATTAATGCTATTGCTTCCGCACACAAAGCCAGTGTAAAAAAATAGTGGGAGGCAATTCCCAAACAATTAACAACTACCCAAAGTAGCACCGCCCAAATAGGCAGAGGAGCGCCCTGTTGCAGCTTTTTTGCAGCTAATGTGAGGCAAAAAAGAGAGGCAATAACTAATAAGATTCCTAAAGTGTAATGGCGAGCTTCTTGAGCGAGATAAATGCCGTAGGGAGAAACTGCCATCATCGCGGCTGCACATTGACCGACTAAACGAGAACTAAAAGCAAATTTCCCCAAAAAGTAGATAGCTGGAACTGAAATCACGCCCAATAATGCAGGAAGAGCTCGCCCTATCCAAACTAAACTATCCTCGGTCGGCCCAAACAGTCGCATCCACCAGTGGGCGAGCATAAAATACACTGGTGGATGGTTGCTTTCTAGCAGCAAATTGCGGAGCACGTCGGCGGTGTCAGCATCGGGGCGCAATTGTAGGGGTTGTAATAATGTAGAAAGGTCGATCGCGCGATCGACCGGCACCCCTCGAAAACTGTTGCCCAAACTAAAAACTAGAGTAGAAAACTCGTCTGTCCACAGCGGTTTCGAGTTTAAATTGGCAAAGCGCAAAATAAAGGCGATCGCCGTCCACAGAAATAGCAACAACAGTTGTTTGTTCTTAATCATTAATTCATTCATTCATTTAAAGGCAGTTGGTCGTTGGCTGTTGTCAGTTGTCAGTTGGGAGTTTTTAGTTGTCAGTTCCAATAACCACTAACAACTAACGAATAGCCAAACTAAAAACTATTTTTTAACGTCCGTCACCCGCCAACTCAGCTTCATATTGATCCAGAAATTCCACAGAGTGACAGTCGCGATCGCAATCAACTTAGCGCAATATTCGTTTACCTTAAAAACATTAAACAGCAGATTCACCAGCAGCACATTCATAATCAAGCCAATCAAACAAATCACATTAAATTTCAACAGCCGTTTCAAGCGCTGGCGCTTTCCAGGCTGCCGCTTAGAAATATCACGAAAAGTCCATAAATCGTTCCACAAGAAATTATTGATAATTGCCACTTCAGCAGAAAAGATTGCACTGCGAGTCAGCCCCAAACCAAGGACAGTCCGCAGCAGGTAAAAAACTCCCATATCCACAAACACGCCGCTGAAACCAACCACGCCAAACCGCAGGAATCGGCTCATCGGCCAGCGGGCAAACCGCAACCGAAGCAAATGTCGCAAATAGTCAATATACTGTTTCCAGGTAACTTTGCTCTCGCCTTCTTGCCGCTCCTGAAACACGTAACCAACTTCTCCAATCCAGCGGATATCGCCCCTGCCGAGCACTTCAATCAATATTTTGTAACCAGCAGGATTCATGGTTTTGCCGGCTATGCAAGTGCGACGCACCATAAAATAGCCACTCATCGGATCGGAAACTCGGCCCACCACTCCCGGCAGGATCACCAACCCCACGGTTTGAGCGCCCCGCGATAAAAATCGCCTGACAACGCTCCAGTCGCTCACCCCGCCCTCGCCCACGTGACGACTTGCAGCAGCTAAATCTGCTCCCCGCTGAATTTCTGCTAAAAGCTGCAACAGCGTCTCCGGGGGATGCTGCAAGTCGGCATCGATGACGCCCAAAACCTCACCCTGAGCTACCTGCCACCCGCGAATTACCGCTGTGGAAAGTCCCCGCTCCTCTTCCCGGCGCATTACCCGCAATTGCGGATATTCCGGTGTCAGGGACAGGGCGATTTCCCAGGTGCGATCGGGGCTGTCGTCATCGACTACAATTAATTCGTAGTGGCCGGGAAGGATACCATCGAGCAATTGGCTCAATTTTTCCACAATACTCTGGATATTCCTGCGCTCGTTGTAGGTGGGAATTACCAGGGAAAAATAAATTGGCGGTGTGCCTGCGTGTACAAAAGTTGAACCGAAAGTCTGTATAGCAGGAATTTGCAAAGGCCCCGACGGCACTGGCAAGACCTGATTTGGTTGGTAGCTGCCCATAATTTGAGTGTTCAGAAAGTTAAGAATAGTTTGGTAGCACTTGAGATTGTAAAATATCGTTCCTCCATAATTGATTAGTTAAAATATAAAAACGCCTTAATTCTAGTCAGTAATTCTGTAGCTGAGTTAAAAAGAAAACTGTGGATGCAATTCTCGATCGAGCTTTACAAGGTTATAACATCTCTTCTGCAGAAGCCTTGGTACTTTTGCAGCAAACAGAGCCAGACGCGCGAGCTTCTATTCAAACAACCGCTGACTTGCTCCGCCGCCAACAATCAGGAGATACTGTCACCTACGTTATCAATCGGAATATTAATTTTACTAACATTTGCGAGCAGCATTGCAGTTTTTGTGCATTTCGCCGCGACGAAGGAGATGAGGGCGCTTTTTGGTTAGATGCAGCTCAAATTCAGGAAAAGGCAACTGATGCAGTGCAGCGGGGTGCAACGGAAATTTGTATGCAGGGCGGCTTAAATCTTCAAGCTAAGCTCAACGGCGCATCTTTGCCTTATTATCTGCAATTGGTGAAAACTATTAAGGATAAGTTTCCTCAGTTGCACTTGCACGCTTTTTCGCCGCAAGAAATAGAATTTATTGCCAGAGAAGATAATCTTAGTTTCAGCTATGTAATTTCGGCTTTGCGGGATGCGGGAGTTGGTTCGATGCCGGGAACCGCAGCGGAAGTTCTCGACGATTCTGTGCGACGGGTGATTTGCCCGGAAAAACTAAATTCGGCAACTTGGCTGGAAATTGTGGGAACTGCTCACAGTCTGGGTTTGCCGACAACGAGTACGATGCTTTGCGGGCATATTGAGACGGCCGAACAGCAGGTTTTGCATTTAGAAAAAGTGCGATCGCTCCAACAAACTGCGATCGACCAAAACTATGGGGCACGCATTACAGAATTTATTTTACTACCATTTGTCGGACAGGAAGCACCGGCACCTTTGCGGAGTCGAGTCGGCCGCGACCAACCAATTTTAGCAGATACATTGTTACTCACCGCAGTATCGAGAATCTTCTTAGGCAATTTGATTTCCAATCACCAACCGAGTTGGGTAAAATTAGGTTTAGACGGAGCTACAGAAGCGCTGAAATGGGGCTGCAACGACATCGGCGGTACATTGATGGAAGAGCACATTACAACGATGGCCGGTGCGGTTGGCGGCAGTTGTCAATCTGTCGAAGATTTGCAAAATGCAATTAGTTCTTTGGGGCGGAGTTATCAGCAAAGAGATACAATTTATCGACCTTTAGGGGTTGACAATGTGGCAGTAAGTGTTTAATTTTTCGGATGCGAAGTGCGAAGTGCGTAACGTCTCCTACGAGTTTAGCCGTTAGCGAAGCCCTCGGAGAGGATCGCACTTTCAAATTCTTCTAGCGCTTGACAACTTCCCACCTGCAAAGCACGTTCTACCGCAGTGGGGATAAGTTGTGCGATCGCGATTCCTGGAAAATTCGGACTCATATCCGATTCTACATACTCTCCATCTTGCAGCAAATAAATGCGAAGTCGGCCGCTGTCATAAACCCATACTTCTGGAACTCCAATAATTTTATAGGCATCGATCGTAGTTTTAGAAGCTACATCCGTTTCAATTGCTAAATCCGGCGGCGGATCGTCCGGCAAAAGTCGGCGGCGGCTAATCATCCGCTGATAATTTAGAATATAAAAGCAAGCATCAGGTTCAATTCCTGCTGCACCTTCCCGTTTGAAAGTAGTAGAACCAAATGGTTCATATCTTCTGCCCGCCGACTTGAGTAAAATTTTGACAATATCAGAGATTAAATCTGTTGGTCTTTCGTGTTCGGGTAAAGGAACCATAATTTCTAAAGTTTCTTTGCTGTAAGCAACTCGTGCCGATCGCTTTTCTCCCAATTCCTCCAAAATCGACTCGAATTCGAGCCAACTTATATTGGGAATAGTTACGACACTACCGGGAGTAAGCGTTATTTTGCTAACAGGTTTGAGGACGGGGGTGATAACAATCATAAGCTGAATTGCGAGCTAGTTGTTAAGTTTGTGCCAAGGGCAGGCAGGATGCCTACCCCACAAGAGTTTTTGGATATATCTGTTGAGTTTAGCACGGGCAACGAGAAGAGATTCGCGATCGCACTTTTGACTCAATTCTAGAAAGATCGATCGCACATTTATGACTTCATTGCAGCCGGATTAATTTGACTAACAGACTCATGATTTCTCCCTGATCGGGTGTAATAATGATGCGGTTGTCGGGAATGGCGATCGGATGAGTCCAACGAACAGCTTCTTCGTAGCGCAATGCGTGCAGTTGGTGGATAGTTCGGCGTACCCCCAGCGGCGAACCGATGATGACGTGACGGACTGCTTCGCGATCGCCCTCAAAGGTTTGGTTGGTTAAAACATTGGGCGATGTTTGGTTCGATGATGAATCTTGCAACATAGCTTTGACTAATAATTTTGGATAGGTTTGATGCTTTGTAACGGTAAAACCGCGTACAATAACAAGTTGAAGAAAAGACAGCAATTCCCCTACAGCACAAGTGGCTTAGCTGGTGCTGTCTAATCTCTATTAGATTAAATCTAAATTGATTTAGGGTAGATGTCAATCATTTTAGACAAAACCCAAATATATTAATATAACTTAACAAATAGCCTATGGAAATCTCAGAAAGAGCCGATCGATCGCCCCTAATGCGACTGAGAGTTCAGCGGTTTATGACTCAAAAGCAGCTAGCAGAAGCACTTGGCGTTACGGAAGCGACGGTAAGCAACTGGGAAGCTGGGCGATCGGTACCGAAGCTAACGCCTGTTCAATACAAGAAGTTGCTAGAGATTCTGCAAATTACCTCTGCTGAATTACCAGACCAATTTGGTTTTCCTAGCGATGCTGATGGATAGAAAATGGAATATTATAATTGAGGCGTTTTATTTAAACGAACTCATACAATGTTTTGAAAAAAAAAGGAATATGAGACTTAACATCGCTACTTTGCTCTGAATAAAATCTCCCAATTTCTAACGATAGTTGCTCTCTAAATACCCAATCTTCCCGGCTAAAGTCACCGGATGGCTTAATTTGATGCCAATAATCCTTAGCTTTTTTAATTGTCAGCAAAACTGCGATCGACTGATTTTTATGCGTTTCATCTACAGCATTTTGAAACCGCTCTTTCCACGAAGCCTGAAAGTTTTTAACTTCGGTACAATCCAATCCCGAACAGTAACTAATGCGATCGAAGGCTCTCTGTAGGTTATTCTGTAAATCGAAGTCAGTACAAATTGCATCAGCCATATCCAGATAAATATTTGCGAGTACCGCAGGATTTCCCTGATACATCGGCTCGTTACAACAATTGTCAAATATTGGTTGAAGTTCAGGTGTCAGAAAATATGCTTCTTTGTGGATCAAACCTGTAATCCAGATCCGGTGCTGTGCTGCGTTTTGCTCTTTCACCTCCGATTTTTCGTAAAGATTCCGAAAAATTGCTTCTGTATCGGTAAAAATATAATTGTCGATCGTTTGCAGTTGCAAGTCTAAATCTATCATTGCAAAAAGTCGAGCAGGATCTAAATATGAATTAGTGGTATCCTTTTCGTGTAATATTGAAAGAGTAGAGTAGGTTTCTAATACATCTTTGCGATCGCCACAGTTGAAAAATTCCGGTAACTTCTGTCTCCACCATGTCGGAACGCAAGCCTTATAAAAGTTGGCATCAGGCATTTGCTCCATTGCTTTATAAGCTTGAGGTGACTCTCTACCCTGCGTCTTCCGAATATCACCTTCGCACAATACCACAATTTTGTTTTTAATTCTGCGAGACTGAAGAATTGCCTCGCAATGTTTTTTTAGCTGTTCTGGACTAAGACTCATTTGTAATATTAGATTCTTGTTTGATAAGTTTTGGCTCGATTTCTTTAACGTGAGCTGGTGTCAGAGCTTCACACAATGCGTAGGAGTGAGTTGCGAGAATATATTGATTGCTGGGCGCCCACTCTTTGAGGTCTGATATAATTTGATATTGCCAATCTGGATGAAAAGCAATTTCAACTTCATCCATCAAAATAATAGCATCTTCTATGTTACGAGACTTGAGCCATATATAAATGCTAAGTCTTTTGAGTTCACCGTGACTTAAATCTTCTGGATATAGTTCTCTAGTTTCACCATTATTATCCAATTTAAAGTTGACACCAGCAAAATCTCTGTCAAGATTAATTTTTTTGTTTACTAACATTTGGTTCAAATCGTTTTTTAAAGTTTTGTAGTTATTGCCATACTCGCCTGTTTCTATCGCTTTTATAAAATCGCGATCGCGAGCGTCTTCAAAGGATTCTATCAGGAGGTCTACCATAAAAAAATCATAGGTAAAAAAGCTGGGAAGTTGAGATTTAGCCGAATCAAGTTCTGAATAATAGTTATTACTCTCACTATTTTTAAATAACAAATTTCTGGCACCTCTAGAAAGAAAAAGAAAAACCTGGGTTGCAGGAGCAGCTAGAAAAATATTTTCGGATAATCTCTTTAAAAAACTTTCTGCTTCATTTATATTCAAGTTATCAATATGACAAAGTAAGACCTCATTGTTATTTTCACTATCATCAGTTGCGTAACTAAGTAGGTATCTCAATTTAGCAAGTTCCAAAATTTTTATAAATTGCTGTGAGCTAGTATTAAGTTCTTGCTCTTCATTATAATGATGATCCAGTTGAGCTTGCGAGATTTTTAACACTTCTAATATAAGTTCTTCTAAAGAAGATGAAGAATCAATAATTGATGAAGAAGCCCAGCCAAATTTTTGTCCTATTTGTTGTAATAATCTTTTAGTACCTATAAGTGCTACTGTTAATTTCCATGCTGTTTCTCTATTACTTTCAGAGAAAGGCTTGGCTAATTCCAAATATTCATTAATGATTTTTTTTAACTCGCGATTTTCTTCTTCTGTTCTGGCAATGACATTCTTAATTGATTCTATTTCTGTTAAAATAGAAAAGGTAAATTTAGAAAAATTACTTGTTGCTTCCGTTGCGTCTTTTAAAAGAGGTATTTTTTCTATAAAAATATCATTTTTTACACAAATAAAACTCAGTTTTACAATTTTTTCTCCATCCCAGATATCCATGATAGCTAGAGTTTTTTGAGGAGAAGTTTCATCAATTTTTAATCCCCGAAGCAGATTTTTCAAAAACTGTTTCCGAGCTGGATCGACAGAACAGTGCAGTAGTACAAAAATTAACTGCAACAGCGTACTTTTCCCGCCACCATTTTGACTACCCAGCGGAAAAATTTTAGGAAAAAAATCTTTTTCAAAAGTTATGTCAATATCTTTTAAACCGCGAAAATCAGGAACTTGAACTCGTAGCAAGTGCATAATAAACTCCTAGTGTGGGGTTGGATTTTTTCTTGAAACCCTGAGCCACAATCATTTTAGATTATAACTCACATCTTCTACTATTTTCATGAACAGGCTTTCCGGCCGGTTCCACAACATATTAAATTAATGATTTTTCGCTGATTCCGGCAGTCCGCCAGGGGTTGAAACCCCTGTCTCAAAGCGAAAGTCCTCTGAAGAGGACTGAAGAAATCATTAGTCCTCTTCAGAGGACTTTCGCTATTAGCCAGGGAATGAATTCCCTGGCGGGCTGGCGGCCTTTCCGTTTAAGCAGGAGATGAGATTAAACCTTAAACTTCTCCACAATCCGTCTCATCGCCTCCTCCACATTCTCCCGACTATTAAACGCCGAAATGCGGAAATAACCCTCACCCGCTGCACCAAAACCAGAACCCGGAGTTCCCACCACATTGCAAGTTTCCAGCAACTTCTGAAAGAAATCCCAACTCGACAAACCGTGAGGCGTTTTCACCCACACATAAGGTGCATTTTCGCCACCAAAAACCTCGATTCCCGCCGCTGTCAATTTCTCGCGAATAATCGCAGCATTTTCCATGTAAAAATTGACTAAAGCCTGAATCTGTGCCTTGCCAGCCTCCGAATAAACCGCCTCAGCACCGCGCTGCACAATGTAAGAAACACCGTTAAACTTAGTAGATTGGCGGCGGTTCCACAGCTTCCAAATTTCGATATCGGAACCATCTGCTGCTTTTCCAGTCAAAGTCTTCGGTACAACGGTTAACGCACAGCGAGTACCCGTAAAACCAGCATTTTTGGAAAAAGAACGAAATTCGATCGCACAATCCCGTGCACCTTCAATTTCGTAGATAGAATGCGGTAAACTCGGATCGGTAATATACGCTTCGTAGGCCGCATCGAAGAAAATAATCGAACCGTTAGCTTTAGCATAATTTACCCAAGCTTGCAAGTGTTCCTTAGTTGCAGTTGCCCCCGTCGGGTTATTCGGAAAACACAAGTAAATTAAATCGACTTTTTTGTCGGTGGGAATTTGGGCAGTAAAATTGTTTTCGGCTGTAATTGGCAGGTAAACTAAGCCGCCGTATTCGCCATTTTCGTTCGCATCTCCCGTGTGTCCAGCCATCACGTTAGTGTCTACATACACCGGATAAACTGGATCGGTAACTGCGATCGTATTATTGTTGCCAAAGATATCGAGAATATTGCCGCAATCGCACTTAGAACCATCAGAAATAAAGATTTCCGAAGCATCAACATCGCATCCCCGCGACTTAAAATCGTGCTCGGCAATTTTCTCCCGCAGCCACTCATAACCTTGTTCCGGGCCGTATCCTTTAAAGGTATCCCGCGAGCCCATATCTTCCACCGCCTTCACCATCGCCTCCCGACAAGCAGCCGGTAGCGGTTCAGTCACGTCGCCAATCCCCAGCCGGATGATGGGCGCTTCGGGATTCGCCTCTGCATAGGCTTTCACTCTGCGCCCAATTTCGGGAAACAGGTAGCCGGCTTTGAGTTTGAGGTAGTTGTCGTTGATAGTTGCCATAGTTCGATCGCTACAAATGTCGTACAATAGCTTACTCCCAATTGTCTCTCTCCAGAAGCAGGAAGTTCGGCAACCGATGCTGTAAAGGATTTAACCGATGTGACGGAAGAGGTTCACGGAAGAGGAAGATTTTCCCCACTCGGACACTCAAACACTCGGATACTCAGCCATTACAGGCAATCTTCTCAGTTGCTGACCAGCCATTGACCAAAAAATCAAACTATCTTGTATAATCAGAATAGTGTGCAGTGCAGAAACCATTATGGACGAGATTGAGTACGCCAAACTCTATCAGGAACTGGCGGCAATTCTGAATGAGTTTAATTTAGGTTGGGTAGTTCAACAAGTAGCAGATACTGTAGAGATAGGCAAAGTAATTGAAGAGCGATCGCTCAAAAGAAAAACACCCCTGCTCAAGATAGAAGATTATACAGCAAAAGAACAACTTTTGCTGTTAATTGATGCAGTCGAGCAAGCGACGGTCAACACTTCCGAAATGGAAGACGAAATTGCTTATTTCTTAAAAGTAGAATCCGAAACCTCTCCCCTCGGCACAAAAATTACCTTTGCCAATTCAGGTGCCGAAACTGCCAAAACAATTGAGTTTACCTCCAGCGTCACAGCCCCCCGCCACAAACAGGCGATCGCCCTCAAGCACTTGCTCGAAAAACTGCCCTCCGGGCCCAGCAACTACGCCATAAATTCCGAAATTAAAAGCAAATTAAAAAGCTCGATCGATCCCGAATTTAACACAGCGGCAGAACAATCCAGAATTTTTGACACTTACCTCTTTACCATCTTGCTAAAAGCAGTTGCTAATGAAGGCGGTACCATTTATTACAACAATGTTTTAGACGACGAAACACCGAAATATTTAACCTTTAGAAAAACAGCGGGAAAAATTCACGGAACTGCACATCCCTATACTCATGCTGTTGTGGAATTTCCCGACAAACCCGCCCTGGAAGTTCACCTAGGAGTAAAAGTCCAAGGTAGAGCCGGAGTTCTGCACAACTGCAACGTTTTAATTTTGTCCCAAAAAGAAGCAAATATCTGCCGCTTGCTCAACCGCGAACCCCGACACTCGCAGGTAATTTTAGCAGTAAAGTCGGAACACAGCACCTCGGAACTAAAACTAGAAATGGCTGGTGCTTTTATCGGCTTAGCGTCAGATATTCGCTACGAAGGTGGCAGCTATTTCATTTCAAACAGTTACTCTCAACCCGTCGCAAAACTCCTAACTACCGCTCGCAAAAAATGGGAGCTAAACATTTTTCCGAGAGCCACAAACGATGTCCACCGGCTGATGTACTCGTTTCAAACTATCTTTAAAGACTTTAAGGCCAGAAACTGATTCGATTAATCAGGACTAAGGCCAACTGGCACAAAAGTCTTGCTACATTTTTTGTGTTAGGTTTCGTTCCACGAGCCTAACCTACTGTCTGATGCAAGTAAGGACTGTTTTTCTGGTTGTTCCCGGAGGGGTAAATTCGAGTTTCCTAAATTTGCCCGGTTAAATGTATCTGCTAATGTATCTGCTAATGTATCTGCTACATGAGCCAAGAAAATAATCTATCATGTTGCGAGCACCCGAACCTTACGAATAATGTTTAAGAAAGATAAATCTTCCCTGCTGTTTACGATCGGAGCCGCCACACTTCTGATCGGTTTAGGCTTTGTCACCTACTACCTCGTCATTTCCCGTGGGCCCGCCAAAGATTTGCCGCCGGGGGCAACGGTTGTCCCGCAAGATACGATGATGGCCCTATCCATCACCACCGATGAATCCCAGTGGAATAAACTGCGAGAGTTTGGCACGCTGGAGTCAAAAGCTTCGTTTGAGAGGTTTTTAACGGAAATGCGCGATCGCCTGCTCACAAGCAACGGCTACGTCTACCAGCAAGACATTCAACCCTGGGTGGGTAACACAGCAATGGTAGCCTTTCTCCGCAACAAAATAGCTATACCAGCCCCCCCGCCCGCACCCAACGCGCCACCATCTCCGCCAATTCAACAGTCAGTGGCAATTATCCTGCCAATTGCCAACCCGATCAAAGCCAAAGAATTATTAACAAAACCCAGGCCTCTCAGCCAAGGAAAAATAGTTGAGCGTAATTATAAAGGCGTCCAAGTCACAGAAACTCAAGGCGTACCCGATCGCAATTTCTCCGTCGCGGTACTCGGCACAAGCTATCTAGCAGTCACCACAGATCCTAGCGCTACAGACAGAATAATCGACACCTACAAAGGCGAACCTTCCCTAGCAAAAACCCCTGGCTATGCAGACGCCATAGACAAAATAAAAAGTCCGGGCGCTTTCGGTCAAATCTACGTCAATATGCCCGTTGCCACCGCCTATGCCGCCGCCAACTCAGCCCGTGAAATTTCGCCAGAAAGCCTCGAAAAACTGCAACAAAATCAGGGATTTGCCACCACAGCGACGCTGGATGTAGAAGGAATTGCGTTCAAATCAGTCTCTTGGCTAAAACCAGATTCTACCAGAAGGATAGCAGTAGAAAACAATGCTCTAAAAATGGTTAACCGCCTGCCAAACAATACAATAATGATGGTATCCGGCGGCAACTTGCAGCGTTTGTGGCAAGACTACGTATTAGGAGCCGATGCAAACCCGATTTCCCCAATTAATCCCCAAGTTTTACGCACAGGTTTAAAATCCACTACCGGCTTGGATTTAGATAAAGACTTGATGAACTGGATGGCGGGAGAATTTTCTCTATCATTAATACCAGCGCCCGCCCAGAATCCCAGAGACAAATTTGCTGCCGGATTTGTATTTATGGTGGAAACAAACAACCAGGGCGCAGCGAACAAATCCCTGAAACAGCTTGATGAAACGATGAAAAGTAAAGGATTTAGAGTGGAGGAAATTCAAGTCGGCGGCAAACCGGCGATTAAATGGACATCGCCGTTTGGAGGGATTACGGTAACTCGCGGCTGGATGAACAATGTAGCGTTTATGACAGTAGGAGCTCCCGTGGTTGATTCGATCATTCCGGAACCGAAAAGTCCGCTTTTAAGCAGCGAACTGTTCCAGAAAACTGTCCGATCGGAACTTAAACCCCACAACGGCAATTTCTTCATTGACACCGAGAGTGCGTTTAACCCGAAAAACCTAGCTTTGCCGGAGTTTCCTCCCAACCAAAAAATGTGGATAGACGCCACGCGGTCGATCGGCGTTACAGCGGCCGTGATTGGCGATCGTACCACCCGTTATGACGCTTTTGTCGGTCTCAAAAAATCCACCCCATCCACTCCTTCTGCAAATCCTTCACCGCGCCCTGCTTCACCGCGCTCTGCTTCACCCAGTCCCTCGCCCACTGTCCAAACTTCACCCAATTAACTCTTAAATCCTGCCACAAATCCGCCTGCACACCCCCTTAAACACCCACAGGGCGATCGATTAAAACCGAAAAGCAGCAGCTCAAAATCGGCAATAGTGGAGTTGACTGCAAGAAGGAAATAGAGTCGGATTTAAGGAGTTTTACTTCACAAAACCTCACACAAATAAACCCAAAAGCCCGGTTTTTTAAATAAACCGGGTTTCTGAACACTCTAACAATTTGACTTACTGAAGAACAATTCAGCAGCCAGAATCCATAAGGGATTCTGTGCGACAGGATCGAGAATCGAGGTTTAAAGCCCCGATTTTAATCGTGGATCACAAAAATTCTTTCCGTGACCCTTAACTCTCACTTCAGGCAGGGGGTATTCTACCTTCTGAATTCTGTCTTTTGACTCCTTCTCATTTCTTCTTTCCATAATTTTAATTTTCGGCAAGCGTATAGTATTTTTTCTTGTGTATAAAATATTTGGGGATGTTTCCCGGTCAGTCTTGGACGCAGAAACCTAGTTTTTGAACCCCCATCCTTCCTTCAGACTATCAATAATATTTAAAAAACCGGGTTTCTAGGCGTCGGATAGCCTCTAGAAAGGCCGTTTTTGTTATGTTTTATTAATATGTCATGCGGAAGATACAGAGCCTAGGCATTTCAAGTTATATTTAGAATGTGGAGAAGATACTCTGAAAAAATTGCAAAAGCAGAGGCAAATTCTACCCATTGACTCCTAAATGCACTTGCAGTCAGGAACCCGGTTGCTTCATAAATATAGCGTCTTCAACTGTTCCGAAAAACCTATGCAGATATTGGCATTCCTAGTCAGCACCTGTACAACATCGGAACCTGCCGTCAAGCGTCTTAACTGACCACTTTCATCTGGTCATAACACCGTGATGTAAACACCAGCATTATGCAGTGTCGAAGGCGATTAAGGAACGAGTAAACAGGTTGATAAAGCGTATCGCTTTCCTAACAAGGGAACGTGAACATTTACCAGGTCAAGCTTACTTAGCAATAAAACTCACAGAATAACTCACTAATACCCCCTCTGAAAATGAGGGGTGGATTTCCAATCTTCTACGCACATTGACCAGACACAGCACAGATGTGCAGATATTTAGTGACACAGCCGTCAACCCAAGTTTTTTCTAAAAAGCCGATTTTTTTACCTAATTTCTGTGATTTATATATTTTACCCATTAAAAACCTATGAAAACCGTCAAAAATATTCAAAAAACGTCGAAATTTCTATCAAAAGCAAGAATAAGCAAACTGGCACTTGCTCTGCAAATAGTCTTAATAAATCTTTACTTTTGGCAAGCAAAAGCCGAAGGTCAAACAATTGTTCCAGCGGCGGACGCAACGGGTACTACCGTCACTCCCGCAGCGCAAAACGGAACTCCTGGGCAGCCAACTCGCTTCGATATTGAAGGCGGACAATTATCGAGCGATCGACAAAATCTTTTCCACAGCTTTACAGAATTCGGCTTGTCGGAAAATCAGATTGCCAACTTTATATCAAACCCTAACATTCGCAACATTTTAGCGGGCATAGGCGGCGGCAACCCCTCGATTATTAACGGCTTAATTCAAGTAACCGGCGGCAATTCTAACTTGTTTCTGATGAATCCATCCGGCATCATATTTGGCAACAGTGCCAGCTTAAACGTGCCGGCTTCTTTCACAGCAACCACCGCCACCGCTATTGGATTTGGTTCAAACTCGTTTAACGCTGTCGGTAGTAGCACTTACGCATCTCTGACAGGCGCGCCCAATTCCTTTACTTTTGGGGCCGATCAAGCAGGGGCAATTATCAGCACAGCCGACTTAGCAGTGAAGTCAGGGCAGAACTTAACCTTGGTGGGCGGCACCGTTGTCAGCACCGGCAGCCTTTCTGCCCCAGGCGGTCAAATTACCGTAGCATCAGTCATCGGGAAAAATTTAGTCCGCGTCAGCCAGCGAGGCAATTTGCTGAGTTTGGAAATCGAGCCGCCCTCAGCGACGAGCCCAGGAACAGCGCCAACAGCTTCGACATTCTCGATCGCATCCTTGCCCGAACTGCTCACCGGCATTGGTGAAACAAACGCTACAGGCATCAGCGTCAATGCCAGCGGTGAAGTGGTACTCACGGCCTCTAACCGAGCAGTAGCTGCGGGGGACGTGGCACTAAAAGATGCAAACGCTCAGGCGATCGACATTCAAGCAGCCAACACCATTACAGTCAGCGGAAACCTGACAAGTTCCCAAGGTGGCCAAATCGCCCTACAAGCTAGTGGCGACATTCGCACTGTCGATCTCGACTCCCATTCCGACACCACCGCAGGCGGCAACATCACCGTCACCAGCCGTACCGGAAAAGTAGAAACAGGCAATATCAAGGCAGGGTCGATCGACAAAAACAGCAACGCCGGAGACGTTAGTATTGCAGCACCCTCAAGCAGCATTCAAACAGGGTTCATAGACGCCAACTCCCAAGAAAAACAAGGTGGCGAAGTCACCCTCAACGCCCGCAACGACATCGAAGTAACCCATATCAACACCGAAGGCCTAACAGGCGGAGGAAAGATTGACATTACAGCCGGCGGTAATTTCCGAGCGACAGGCACTTTCACAAACGATAGCAACTGCTTGTCGCAAGCTTGCAGCATTTCCGCATCCACTACTGGTAGCGCTAATGGTGGAGATATCACCATTCGCCACGGTGGCGAAGCCTCGAACACTCTTTTCAGCATCGGGCCAGACTATAACAGAGTCAACGGTACTGCTGGCAGCATTGCCACCGGCGGTCCAAAGAAGGAAAATGTGATTACACAGGGAAGTTATTTCAGCCCCGATCCTCAGATAGTACAGCCGACCCAAATTAACATTACGGCTTCTTCAGTATCGCCAGCGCCCGCACCAGCGCCCGCACCAGCGCCCACACCAGCGCCCGCACCAGCGCCCACACCAGCGCCCGCACCAGCGCCCACACCAGCGCCCGCACCAGCGCCCGCACCAGCGCCCACACCCGCGCCCGCACCCGCACCAGCGCCCGCACCAGCGCCCGCACCAGCGCCCGCACCAGCACCAGCGCCCACACCAGCACCAGCGCCCACACCAGTACCAGCACCCGCACCAGCACCTGAACCCGCACCAGCACCCGCACCAGCGCCCGCACCAGCACCAGCACCTGAACCCGCACCAGCACCAGCACCTGAACCCGCACCTGAACCCGCACCCGCACCCGCACCAGCGCCCACACCAGCGCCCGCACCAGCACCCGCACCAGTACCAGCACCCGCACCAGTACCAGCACCCGCACCAGTACCAGCACCCGCACCAGTACCCGCACCCGCGCCAGTACCCGCACCCGCACCAGCACCGGCACCAGCACCCGCCCCCGCCCCAGCACCCGCGCCGACTCCCCCACAAGCATTCCTACCAACTCCAGCACCAGCACCAGCACCGGCACCAGCACCAGCGCCCGCACCCGCACCCGCACCCGCACCAGCGCCTGCTCCTGTACCAGCGCCTGCTCCTGTACCAGCGCCTGCTCCTGTACCAGCGCCCGCACCAGCGCCCGCTCCTGTACCAGCGCCCGCACCAGCACCAGCGCCCGCACCAGCACCAGCACCAGCACCAGCGCCCGCACCAGCGCCGACTCCCCCGCGATCATCCCTACCAACTCCAGCACCAGCGCCAGCGCCAGCACCAACAATTACTCAAAATCCAGTGGTTGCGCCTGCTGCTGCGCCCAGAAATCTCGCACCGATACCGACACCGGAGCTCGCAGCCAACCAGCCACCCAGCACAAATCCTTTATTTTCGCCCAGCTTGCAAGAGCAAAACCAGATATCTAATTCCTTGCAACAGCGCATTTCACCTCCCGCGTTTGGGAATCTTGACGCTTCCAAGTTGCCAACCGACCTCGGCGCCGTTATTTTTCCCGTCGAGGGTAGATTCACCAGGGAGTTTGTCGATTACCTAAATTTGCCATCAACAAATACGATCGCCACCCTAGAAGATGCCCAAAATACCCTTCGCAGTGTCCAACAAGCCACAGGCATCAAACCAGCTCTCATTTATATCAGCTTTGTACCCAGGGGTTCTACAGTCGATCGGCCTTACAGCAGTTCGTCCATCTTGCGTGTAGAACAGCAAATTCAAGCCTCTGACGAACTGGAAATGATTGTGATCACCCCGGAAGGTGTGCCCGTTCGCCAGCGCATCCCTGGAACCTCTCGCGCCCAGGTAATGGAAGCTGTTCGGAAATTTCGCGATGAACTGACTAATCCGGTAAAGCGCAAGACTACAAGTTATTTGCCCTTGGCTCAGCAACTTTACCAGTGGATGGTAGCGCCACTCGAAGCAGAACTGCAAGCCAAAGGAATTGAGAATTTATCTTTTATCTCAGATATGGGGTTGCGATCGATACCGATGGGTGCGCTGCACGACGGTAAAGGCTTTCTGGTAGAGCGTTACAGTGTTGGATCGATGCCGAGTCTGAGTTTGACAGATACCAGCGCCACCAATTTCAAAAATACCCAAGTTCTGGCAATGGGGGCGTCGCAATTTGCAGATATGAGTCCTTTGCCCGCGGCGGAAATAGAAGTATCGACCATCACCCCGCAGCAGTGGCCGGGCAAGTCTTTCTTGAATGAAGCTTTTACCCTGGCTAATTTGAAATCGCAGCGCCAGCAGTATCCTTTTGGGATGATTCACTTGGCTACTCACGCCGAATTTCGATCGGGAGACCCCAGCCAATCCTTTATTCAGTTGTGGGATACTAAACTGCGTTTAAATCAGTTACGACAAATGGGATGGCACAGCCCGCAAGTGGAAATGTTAGTTTTGAGCGCTTGCAGGACTGCTGTGGGCGATCGAGAGGCCGAGTTGGGCTTTGGCGGGTTAGCCGTGCAAGCCGGGGTTAAATCGGCTATGGCGACTCTTTGGTATGTCAGCGACGAGGGCAGTTTGGGGTTGATGTCGGAGTTTTACGCGCAGTTAAAAACTGCTCCGATTAAAGCAGAAGCACTCCGGCAAGCGCAATTAGCGATGTTGCGACAAGAGGTGCGAATTGAAGGGGGGATGCTGCACACTTCTGTTGGCAATCTGCCCTTACCCCCGGAATTGGCAAACGTGGGGAGTCAGAATTTTTCTCATCCTTATTATTGGTCTGCTTTTAGAATGATTGGCAATCCTTGGTGAAAAGAGAGGACTTATGCAGAACCTCTATCTGTAGGGTGCGCTCTGTGCATCTTACCGCGGGGCAATCCTTGGTAACAATATTGGTTTTACTCGATCGATAGTATTATACTATTCTCAAAATCTTGACTTAAAGCGAGCATAAGTATGAGCATTGTTCCACGCGGAATGACAGTCACTACGGCTTATCGGCACTATCGGTCAGGTGAGTTATTGGTAAACAGAAAGTATCAAAGAAAATTAATTTGGTCAGTTGAAGAAAAAGAAAAACTGATTGGAAGCATTTTAAAGGGATATCCAATTCCTTTAATTCTACTAGCAGAACGTCCTCAAGTTCATGGAAGTGGAAAGTATGAGATCATAGATGGTATGCAGCGAATTAATGCTATTTGTGGTTTCATTGAAAATTTATTTGCATTTAAGGGCAGGTATTTCGATCTTAACGAGTTCTCCCATGCCAAACAATTAGCTGATGACAAGGTATTTGAATTTGAAGAAAATTTTGATAAATTAGATAGAAAAGAATGTGCAGATATTTTAGATTATCAGCTTGCAGTAACCATTTACACTGCAATGGATTAAAGCGATATAACAGAGGTTTTTGGCAGAATAAATTCCGGTGGTAAGCATTTAAGCAATCAAGAGAGACGACAAGCAGGTGTAACGACATCATTCGCAGAAGTGGTTCGTACAATTGCTATGCAGTTGCGGGGGGATGATACTCGGAAAACGCTTCACCTATTTGATATGCCCCAGGTTAGTATTGATTCCAAACAGAATAATCAAGGTTATGGCATTCAAGCAGAAGACACTTTGTGGTGCAAGCAAGGAATTCTTACAATATCTCAACTGCGTGATAGTAACGATGAAGATATGATCGCAGATATTGCAGCATCGATATTACTTAATAAGCCCCTACAAAGAAGCAGAGAGAGGCTAGATAGTCTGTATGATGAAGACAGCAAGGACTTCCAGTTAATAGAGAAGAAGCTTGCAAGTTATGGCTCAAATAGACTAGAAGAAGAAATTGTCAAAACCTTCTCCATTTTGGGAGAAACTATTGAAAGATATAGCTCAGATAATAAGTGTTTACAAAATATCGTAAACCCAGGCATTAATAATCCAATACCGCAGGCTTTCTATACAATATTCATGGCTTTTTTTGAATTAATAATTGAGTCCGAACGTCTACCTGCCGACCCTCAAAAGATTATGGAAGCACTCACAAATCTTCAGAAGAGCTTACAGCTAAGCAAGCGATATGCAGAGATAACGGATCGTATTAAGAATATTAATAAAACAAAGGGATTGATACAAGACTACTTCGCGGAAAAAGATAAATCCACTCTAGGACAAGGTGCTGAGTTGATACAAGCCTTCAAAAATTCCTTACTTCGTTCTCGTATAGAAACTGCCAAGTATGAGTGCAAGCAAGGTTTGCTTGATCTGTCAGCAAGTAGAAAACTAAATAATGATTTGCCCCAGAGACTTGTGGAGACAATTTGCGGCATTGCTAACTCCGATCCAGAGACTGATGGATATATTTTCTTGGGAGTGGCGGATAAAAAGCAAGACGCAGAAAAAATTAAAAATTTAGATGGGATTGATCCTATTGAAATCAATGATAGATATGTTGTAGGAATTGATAGAGAAGCTAGGGTTTCAGGTAAAACGCTAGAGGATTATGTTGGGATATTAATTAATGCAATAAAAAAATCGGATTTGACTGACCCCTTAAAAACTCAGGTTCTGATGAAAATTGAGCCTATATGCTACAAAGAATTGTTTGTGATTAGAATTCATGTTCCATCTCAAAAAGAGGTTTCTTTTGTAGGTAAAAAAGCTTTTATTAGGGAGGACTCTTCAACTGTAGAAGCTGAAGGACCCAAACTACTTGCTGTTTTTCAACTTTTTCAAAAGTAGTTTACGAAGAGAGGGCATGAGATAGTAGGGAATCTTTAGCATAACGCCAGTTTATCTAGAGAGTGAAAGCCTTAAGTATCCTTACTATAGCGGTACACAATCCCACTTAAAAAGCTTGAGAACACAGGGTTTCTGCTACTCCATATTTCTGAGAAAGGCTATATGCAGGACTACCCTTGATTGCTTTTTTGAGATTTACCCAAACTTTTAAAGATGTAAATTGCTTTACAGAAGCTTTACGGAAATTTGAGAAAGCCCGATCGCCCAAAACATCTTCCACCATCATCAATCCGCTTCTAATCCGCCGGAAGAATGCCCGATCGCACCCTTAATATCCTCTCAGCAACGGCGGATGCACCAAAAAAACCCTAAAACCCAGGAATTAGAGGGGGAGTACGTTTGATGTGTTTGTGCGCGTAAATGGCGCGATCGCCCCCTCAAATGCAATTCCTAACCTCGTTTCACTCTCCCTGCGGCAAATTCTCCAGCCAAACCTCTAAATCCTCGATCGACTGAAAATCTAACAATTCCTCTGCTAGAGTTTCAATTTGCTCGATCGACAAATCAGCAATTCTAGTGGTGATAGATTCCGGTAATGTTCCAACTCGCCGATTTAACAGACGGCGATTTAACAGACGTAAAATCAAGGCTCTTCCTTCTTGTTCGCGGCCTTGCACAATACCTTGTACAATGCCTTGTTCGATGCCTTGCTCAAGGCCTTCTTCCTTCGCTTCCCGATAAAACCGAGTTTCCTCAAGCGTAATCCCTAACATCGCCTCTGCCTCCCTTCGGTTCAAATTTGTAAACTTGTAAACCAGTATCGTCGTCAGCATCTCTATTATGGCGCGACTCGCTGCCTCAGATTCCTCCCGCTGCGATCGCGCCAGCAACAATCGCGCCACTTCCGGCGTACTCGCTTCGTCGATAGTCGTCAAAGCCATCAGCGCCACCCCCAGCGGCAACTGTTCAATCTCCCCCAACTCATCCAAATATACGCGATGCACCTGATTGCAGTTCAAGAGCGATCGATACGGATGTGTTTCTGATTGTTCAGTCGATCGAGTAGGATAAATTACCACCGCTTCCCAATCTGTAAATCGCTGACGGTTGCGATAAAAATACAAAAACGACTCCCCAAACAATCGCTCATACAACAATTCATCCCGCTGAAACTGCACCTCACAGAAATATACAACTCCAGGCTCAGCATCCGGCGGCAAAAACACCCCATCAATTTCAAACTTCGGTTCCTTCACAGCAACGGAGTCAAATCGATACTGTTCCGCATTCGATGGTGACTGTTCCAATAGCTCAAACAGCAGCGTCGGAGCTTCTTGAAATAACTTGTAAAATATTGAATCTCGACGCATTAACCCAACATCTCCTCTAGCCTATACAACTGCTCCAACCGTCAGTCGATTTTAGATTTTAGATTTTAGATTTTAGATTTTAGATTTGACTCGCCTTGATAAATCTGGGAGGTTGAGCTTTAGCCTAAAATTTGGGGAGTATCCACAACGATTGTACGTGGCACGATACCCGTTTTTTTGCTGGTTGCAAAAACAGCAAGTCGGTAATCAGCTCAATCAATTCTAAAGGATTCCAGATAGCCCCAGATCAAAAAACATCCTATATTTTCAGTCCTAGACGCACTCCCGACAAAGAAACCGGGTTTTTTACTTAATCTTCGAGTACGAACAAAGGATTTTCCTAAAAAAAACCCGGTTTCTGGCCCCCTCTGCGTAAGTCCTAATTTTGTTAATCGGCGATCGAATTTCGCCCATCAGCATTCCGTGTTTCCTTACTTTCAACTCGTCCAACCTCAAGCCCTCAGCCAGAATCAACCAGCGTGACTTGACGGGGTGACACTCGTCTGGTGGGTCAATAGTAGCTTGTTTGATGCGTCCGGTCGATCGCCCGCTCCCACCTCAACAACCGCCAACCACTCATAATTGCCACAAAAATTCAAAATCCCAAACCCAAAACTGCCCAACCCCAGTACGATCGATCTAGTTAGCAAAAATAAGTAAAAACACTACCGGAGTAATTTTTATGGATCTGGTCGTACTCCAGAACTGGCTGGACAACATCTCCTTTGCCGTTTTGTTCTCCACAATGCTCATTTACTGGGTTGGCGCAGCATTCCCCGGCATTCCCTACCTATCAGCCCTAGGAACCGCAGGAATGGCCGTCGCCAACCTATCCATCGCCGCTTTACTCGGTTCTCGATGGATAGAAGCCGGCTACTTCCCCTTAAGCAACCTCTACGAATCCCTATTTTTCCTAGTTTGGGGAATCACCGCCATCCACCTAGTCGCGGAAAACATGAGCCGTTCCCGCTTAGTAGGAGTAGCCACATCCCCCGTAGCAATGGCAATATCCGCCTTTGCAGCCCTGACTCTGCCCGCCACCATGCAATCTGCAGAGCCCCTAGTACCCGCCCTCAAATCAAACTGGCTGATGATGCACGTTAGCGTCATGATGCTCAGTTACTCAACTTTAATGGTAGGAGCGCTACTGGCGATCGCCTTTTTAATCGTCACCCGCGGCCAAAAAATCGAACTCACCGGTAGTTCCTTCGGCACCAACAGCAACCGCAACGGCAACTACCGCCTCCAACGCCCTCAAAACCCCGAACCTCAAATTGCAGAAACCAGCGCCGACAGCGCGTTAGCTTTCAGCGAACCCTCTTTCAACTCCAACAATAACGGTTCGGCCACCACCGCAGTCCTTGAATTAGCAACCGTTCAAACCGCATCAACCTCCCCAACTCAAACCGCAGAACTTCTCTCGCCCCAGCGATTGAATCTAGCAGAAACTCTTGATAACATTAGCTATCGCATCATCGGTTTAGGATTCCCCTTACTGACAGTTGGCATTATTGCCGGTGCGGTTTGGGCTAACGAAGCTTGGGGCTCATACTGGAGTTGGGACCCGAAAGAAACTTGGGCGCTAATTACTTGGTTGGTATTTGCGGCCTACCTGCACGCCCGCATTACTCGTGGCTGGCAGGGAAGACGCCCAGCAATTTTAGCAGCCACAGGTTTTGTGGTAGTTTGGATTTGCTATCTAGGCGTCAATCTGTTAGGCAAAGGTTTACATTCCTACGGTTGGTTTTTCTAATTCCTAATCCACCAATGGGCCAAAGAAGCACAGGATAAGTCAAAGAATCGGGATTAATATCATCTCCGGTTGTAGGGTGGGCAATTCCCACCTTACTCAACCAGCGAGATTCTAATAATTAACTCCCTCTTCCTTCTTCCCTTTTTTTACCCGATCAGCTTCGCCGAAGACCTTTCTTCCTTCTTATAACTTCGGTCTTCCTCACATCCGTTACATCCGTTGCATCCGTTACAAAATCCGTTGCCGAACTTCCTTCATTAAAATAAGGACAATTAATATGGACGAATCGCCAATATTTCCCCAAGAAGACGATGTTGTGTCTGCCCCTACCAGCGCTTTGATGTATCAATGTACATTCAAAGTCAGCGAATTTATGGCCATTATGCAGTCAAAATTGGTAGACGAAAAATTATTTTCAGACGGCCTGGATTGCGAGCTATTAAGTGCTGGCAAAGACTGGACTAAAGGAAAACTTAGAATGCGTCTGGAGTTCATTCCGCTGGAACCTGAAATCAAAGAGCAAAAAGCCCTTCCTGCGGCTGCCGAAAGATCAGACACTGTGCAAAACTATGCCGTAGATAGCTCAAAGCAAACCGATATAGATGAGCCATTAAATCAATGTGACTCAACAGAAATAAATAATCATTTTCCTATTTCTAGGTATCCAGACCGCGACCCCCAAAGTATAGGAATGTGGAGCTAGGAAGGCAAAGACTGAGAGATTGGGAGAGGGGGATGCTTCCCCTTCTTTGCTCAAAATCCATAGGTCAAACTCCGTACACGGCTCGTTGTCTAACTTCCTTATTTTTGCTTAATGAAAAACTGCTCTCATGGCTGAATCTTCCAATTGGACGCACCTGCACGCTCAAGTTCACAGGACGCTGCTGTACCGACAAATATTGCCATCAAATCAGCGATTGCTAGTAGCAGTATCGGGCGGACAAGATTCTCTGTGTTTAATTAAATTACTGCTAGATTTGCAGCCAAAATGGGGCTGGAATCTAGGGATTGCTCACTGCGATCACCGTTGGCGTTCTGACTCGGAAGCCTCGGCCAATCATGTAGAACAATTAGCTAAAAACTGGGGAATATCCTATTATTTGGAAACAGCCTCGGACATTTCCAAAACAGAAGCAGCGGCCAGAAAGTGGCGATATCAAGCTTTAACTGAAATTGCGATCGCCCACAACTACCCCTACATTGTTACAGGCCACACAGCCAGCGATCGCGCCGAAACACTCCTCTACAACCTGATTCGCGGCAGCGGTGCCGACGGACTTTCCGCCCTCACCTGGACACGACCCCTGCTCGATTTTCGATTGCCGATTGCCGATTTTAGATTGGGGAATTCCAGCGAAAATCCCAACTCCCAAATACCTGCCGATTTTACATTGGAAAATCAGGATGAAAATTCCCCATCGAAAATCCAAAATCTAAAATCTAAAATCTATTTAGTTCGTCCCTTGCTGGAAATAACTCGATCGCAAACAGGTCAATTTTGTCAAGAGCAAAAACTACCCATTTGGGAAGATTCCACAAATCAAGACTTGCAATATACACGCAACCGGATTCGATCGGAATTATTGCCTTATTTGGAAACTCATTTCAACCCAAAAGCCCAACAAGCGCTAGCTCAAACAGCCGAACTCCTCCGCGCCGACGTAGAATATCTCGAACTTGCAGCCAGCGACTTGCTACAGCGAGCAATGTCTGCAATTGCAGACAGCCCGCAGGTGAATTTTAAACTTCCCGTCAAGTTAAATCGCCCGATTTTGCGCGAAGCAGCCCTAGCCTTGCAGCGACGGGCAATGCGGCAACTACTGCAACAAATATTGCCCTCGGCGCCCAGTTTTGAAAGCGTAGAAAAACTAACCAGCTTAATCGTAGCGCCCAACCGATCGCAAACCGATCCATTTCCTGGAGGAGCGATCGGTCGAGTCGAACACCCTGCGATAATTTTACATATTAAATTTTAAGCTGTGATCAAAGCCGAAAGGACTTGCCGCAAATCGGAAACTACCCGATCTTGCTCCTCTCCTGTCTGCTGCACGCGATCGAGTTCCCCCGCCGCCGCTTCGAGCTTTTGTCGTAGCGCATTCAAATTGTCCTGCACCGGCTGCAACATTTCTTGATAAACATTCACCCTGCCCCAGAGTTGCGCCACTGCACCTTTCTGGTTGAACAAATTCTGCTCTAACTGCTTGAGTTCGTAGCGTTTCGCCTCACTTTCCCCATTTTGGCGGTTGACATTTGCCTCAATTTGGGATAGGGCTTCCCGCACCTGCTGAATTTCGTTTTCCAGTCTTTGCAATTCTTGGCTTTGCTGCTCCCGCTGAGTATTGAGCTGTGCGACAATAGGCCCCAAATCAATATCTCCTCGCTCTTGTTTGGGAGCATTAGCAGTACCCAGCCGCCGCCACAGCACCGCCTGATGCTGCTTTAAAACATCTTCCCGTTCCTGCAACCGGAGGCGCTGTCCCACCAGAGTTTCGTTTAACATCTGATAACTTTCGAGTTCATCTGCCATTTCATTTTCCAAAGCCATGCGATCGTACTCGGAAGCCGCTTGAATTTTCTCTTGCAGCTCCTCGATTGTCTCCCGCTGCAGAGTCAACTCCTCCTCTTGATCGTTAACAAACCGGAACACCTTTTCCAAATCCTGTTGCAGGTGTTGCACCAGCCCCTGTAACTCGTCAACAGGCATCTTCTCCAAAGCTGACACATCTACTTTTTGCTCCGTACCCGCAGCACCCGAAGCAGATGCGAGCCTGGAAACTTGCTGGTAAATATCCTCAACAGCCCGCACCTGCAAAGACACAGACCGAGCCTGATCCTGCTTAGCGCTGAGGGTACTTTGCTGCCCTTTAAGCTCCGCCCGAGCCCCGGCCAAAGCTTCTTGAGATTGGTACCACTCTTGCCAGCGGTTTTGGAGGCTCTGATTTTGTCGATCGACCTCTTCTTGTTGCTGTTGAGCTATGCTTTGTTTTTGCTCCAACTGCTGCCAGTGCTGATCCAGAATTGCCTGTTGAGCGCCCACGGCACTAAAAGACTGATTCAGTTGTTCCCGCACCCCGTGGGCAGAAGCAATTGCCCCTCCCAGCTTCTGCATCAACTCCTGAATCCTCTGCGTCTGCTGCTCATCAACTACTGCCCCCTGCGGAACCTCAGACTGCTGCTGGGCCACCCGTTGCTGCTCGCCCCGCAACTGTTCCCAAGCCGTCTCAATTTCCACACGACTGCGATCGACTTCCTCTCGCAGTCGGTTAGCTTCATCTCTAGTATTTTCAATTTCTGAGCGCTGAGCCTCCAGCCGCTCCAACTCCTCTTCCATTTGAGCCAACTGCTCTTCGCGGGCTTGCATTTCCATTTCCCGGCGATTGAGTTCCTGACTCGAAAACGTCAGAGAAGCCTTCCACTGTTCAATTTCCTCTTCCTTATCCTTAAACTTGTCCTGCAATCGCGAGAAATTTTGCAGAATGCTCACCAACTGGCGGGCCGCCTCCTGAATCCGCTGCACTTGCTTGCTAGCGCTCAACTCAACCAGCACCAGCGTGCCGTCGTTAAACTTATTAGCTTCCTCAACTGGGATCGCGTCATCACCTGGTACGGCGCTCCAGTTATGTTCGCCCCGCTGACAAGCTAGCAGTTTCAGTTCAGCCTTACCGCCACCGAGACCAAAGCCGCTTCTCTGTTTTTGTACTTCCGCTAGATACAGCACACTAATAGTCCTCTGCTTCGTAAAACCTATCCCAACTTACTTTAAGTTACTTAAAGGCCTAAAAGATAAGTGGTGTTTACTTCCTACGCTGTTGGGTAGACGGCTAATTCCAACATAAGTAGGCTATCCCCCTTAAGCCAAAGGTTCTTGGCTAAACATAACACTGCGTGTGATCTTTAGTCAACTTACCTAAAGTAAACAAGTATAGACAAGTAAGGATAACTTTTTGCCAATAAAGTCTTACTTTTTGGTGTCGTTTGCCCAATCGGGGGATAGCATTTTTTTCTAACTTTTCTTCAGCACTCACGCATAGCACGTTCTCACGGGAGAACTTCCAGAAAGTACGGCCGCCGCCAGTTGTCTGGAGGAATGAGAGAGCAGTACGAATGCCGCTTGATTAAAGACTAGCTCTCACTGCGGAGACTGCCATAGACCAAACCTGAAAAAGGTCAGTCCTTGAACCTCCCCACATCTAAAGCCGGAGGATTCTTGCCCACCTTCTAGACGACAACGGGACATTCAAATATCCCTCTACTCACTCAAAGAACTTTACTGATCCCGGAGCGCATACTTGCTGAGTCCTTCATATTTTTAAGGTTGAACGTGACCTATGCTGCAATTATTTGCCCTTTAACTATTCCGAATTAATCGGATTAGTGCGTTACCGGGGTTGCTCACCCTCTAGGATATTTCAATGGGTTGAAAGTTATTCTTACTCTGGCGAATTGCTCTGTACCAATTATACCACTCTGGTTTTAGCAACACAATCGTTTCACGAGACTTACAAGTCCCTACCGACTGATCCCCAAGTCTAAATCCCCATGTCGTTAGCCCAGGGCTTGCCTCTGGCGTTTCGATCCAAAACTTTCTATTGATTTTACAACGCTTTAGTTATGGGTCGATCGTGAAAAAAGCCGTTGCTGCCCCCAAGCTGGTGCCTGGCTCCGGCGGACTAGGGATTTGAACCGCGCTGCCTTAGAATAAGGTAATGACGGGAGCCTATGACGATCGCCGCGGGCGAGCAAAAAGGTCGATCGGCACTGAGGGTTTTCCTGACAATTGCCAAAAAAGGTTCATTTTGACTGCACCTGATTTTAGGGCTGTGGCAAACCCAAAAAACCTCGATCGCAACTCATCCAACCCAACAGACTAGCCTCAAGTTCCCATCGGGGCTTGATCGGCACTTGCTGCTGGTAGCAGCGGTAAAACGAGAGAATCCTCGGTATTTTGAAGTTGACCTACGCCAAGATGTGCTGGATAAACTGACGGCATACTCAGCCAAAAACTTCAAAACTTTGGCTATCGAAGACTTGAACCAGTCGGGAAGGCCAGCGTTGCATACTCGAAACACCCGTGCAATCGTGCGAAGTGGATTCTACGAGTTTAGGCAGCAGTGGGAATACTCAGGTGAAACTCTACACTTAGAGAATGTCGCGACTTTCGCGGTTTCAGCTTGTGGACTGGTAGTGCGGCCGAGGAGCCGCAGCAAGTATCGCCCTTTCGTCAATTCCCAATTGTGAGATCAGCATCAGCGCGTAAATTATTGACGGAAACTAAAGTCAATCTTTTCGCCAGCACACAGTCTTTCCGATCTCAGACACCAACGGTTTTAAGGAGGATACTTTAGCTGCATGCAGGGAAATTTGAGTGAAATAGACATCCGCAGCATCCTGCAATTGATTGAGTTAGGTCAGCGAACCGGAGAACTGTTCGTAGAGGCCTACACCTCCACCGGCAGCAGCACGGGTACTCAACCTACCCCGCGCTCCCTTGCAGGACAATCCTGGTATGTCTTCTGCTTCAACGGTCAGATTATTTACGCTACCCAGAGTGCGGGCAGTTTGTTTCGCTTGCGCGACTACCTGCGCCGCTACAAAGCAGATACCGCCCTCGACAAAATCCAAGTTCCCTATATGGCATCTACCAATGCCCCAGAATACGGCTACCTATGGGCCCTGCTAGAAAACCACATCCTCACCCCAGCTCAAGGGCGCAACATCATCCAGAGCATGATCCACGAAACCCTATTTGACTTGCTCAGTCTCCACCAGGGTTCCTTCACTTTTGAAATGGGCCCAGCTTTGGCTCCTCAACTGACCAGCTTAGAAATTAGCTCCCTGCTGGCCAAGATTGTCAAACAGGTGCAGCAGTGGAAGCAGTTTCACCCTCACATTCAGTCGCCCAACCAATGCCCGGTGATTTCAGACCCCTCCGAGCTGCGAGTCGCGCTGCCTGTCAATACCTTTAATACTCTCCGACGCTGGGCCGATGGGCACACTTCGATCCGCCAAATGGCGCGCTACCTCAACCGAGACGTGCTCACTGTCGCTAAGGCGATTTACCCCTTTGTGCAGCAGGGATTGGTGCAAGTATTTTACGAACCCTCTGTTGCCCCGGCCAACAATAAAAAAGAATGGTCGTCCCCAGAAACCAAGGTTCCGAGAGTTGTCTGTATTGACGACGACAATACTATTCGCAAAACAGTCGAGTCAATTTTAAATGAACACGGTTACGAAGCTACTACGATCGGCAATCCCCTCCAAGCCCTGAGTTTGGTGTTTCCACTCAAACCCGATTTAATTCTGTGTGATATCGCCATGCCAGAACTCGACGGCTACGAAATTTGCGCTATGCTGCGTAGTTCTAGCGCTTTCCGGCAGACGCCGATCGTGATGCTGACGGGGATCGACGGATTTATCGACCGCGTTAAAGCCCGCATGGCCGGAGCTACAGACTTTTACACCAAACCTTTTGGTGAAAGCGAGTTATTGATGCTGGTAGAAAAATATGTGGGCCCGGGCTACCCTCGGCTCAATCTCTCGGAAAGATTATTAGACCGATCGCCAGAAGACCAATTAGAAGAAAAATAACTTTCGCACCGATGGCAGGATGGGAGCTTTTTTGTACCTGCGGTTAGCTCAAGTCTCGGCCACCACAAAGAGAAAGCTGGGGGTACTATTGGCGATCGCACCATAAACTAGAATGTATTAATCCGCGCGCTGGCATAAGGGCGTCGGTAAAACTCTGTTCAATTTCTAGACCCAAGTGGGTCTAACACGCTCAAAGTGCAAATATAATATACTTGTTCTCCACTTGTAGCCGCTCCGAAAAACTGATGTACAGAGCTACTTATTGCTAGGTATTTCTGTACAAAGTCAGAGAGTGCAATTGTCAGTCTTAAGTGACTCCGTTTATGATTGTCGCGACACCAGCCATGTCAACAACTCCTCGCTAATCCGAGTATCGGTTTAGCATTCATCGCAGAAATTACCCAGAGTTTTACCAATGGAGACGGCGGTGGGATTACAAAGTGAAGCTTTAGGGGTTTCAAATTAATTGTTCGTACTCTATTTGAGCTAATTTGTAAGCATTGGTCGCGCGAATTTATTGATGGCAGTCAATTATTGACGGAGCAAATTTATTGCCAAGTACCTCCGGCAGTAGCGCCATTCACCCCTTGGCTGTGTCAAGCTTGGCTGTGTCAAGTTTCGACGATCGAAGTTTCGATCGGGTTCTTCTTGGCCGGAAACCTCAACAATTTGCTAGAAATGCAGGTGTCAGAATTATGATTAGCGGTAGCCCAGACTTTATATTACCAGGACTAGGCGTAGATCCGGCTCCGGAATTCCAAGAACTAGAAACTCCCGAAGGCGAGCTGCACCTGCGGTTCTACGTTCCTTCGGGGAACGAGTTCGCTCTGCCGGCGACAGGGATTAGAGAGGTACTATCCCCTTCCCCAGACCGCATGACCCCGATCCCCAACGTTTCCTCTTTGCTTTTAGGTACGCTAAATATGAGAGGACGAGTGATTTGGGTGGCAGACCTGGGTCAATTTCTGGGAGACCAAACACCTCTGAACACAGATAGACCCGAAATCCCGATCGTGGCTGTGGAAGACCAAGACACGATTTTGGGGCTGGCAGTCGATCGAATTGTGGGGATGGACTGGCTCGACGTAGAGCAACTGCACTCTCAGAACAATGCACCAGACGGCATGATTCCATTTCTGAGGGGAGAATGGATGTTAGGTGCACCAGCCCAGAAAGTGCTCCGACTGCTAGATCAAGTGAAAATTCTGCGCTCGGCGCGGTGGGCAGCGTGAAATCGATTTTAGATTTGCGATTTGCGATTTTCGATTGAGGTCTAACCATCAACAGTCACACGACTTGAGGCGCGCATCTAAACATTCAATTCAAGATAAAAATCAAAAATCTCAAATCTAAAATCTAAAATCCAAAGAGGGCGGCAAATGGCAACAAGTACCAACTTTCAGCAGGACTACCAACGGGCAGAAGCGGCCTACATGGATGGCAATTATTCAGAAGCCGCAGCCCTAGTTTATCAATTAGTCGAAGATTTTCCCGAAGACCCCAGCGCTCGCCTGCTGTGCGGACACATTTACTGCTACGGACTGCAACAGTATGAGGTGGCGCGGGAACAGTACACGGTTGTGCTAGGCCTGAGTGATGACCAGAGTTTGGTGGAACACGCTCACAGCGGAATTACCTACACTGACCAATTTTTATCTGGAGAACTACAAACGGAAAATTTCGAGGCTTTGTCTGCTGAAACTGAATTAGAATTCTATCCAGACTTATCTCTTGATGAAGGGTTAGAAGACCCGGATTTGGGACTTTTCCAAGGAAATTCCCCATCCCTTTCCTATAGAAGTCAATCCCCAGACGACATGGAAAACGAGGATTTGGCCGACTTGGGCATGAGTGGCTTGGGGTGGGAACCAGAAGACGACGATCGCCCAGGCTCAGTCCCAGATTTAGCCTCACATTCTAACCCCTTTGGTGGCGACAGCGGCGGAATGGCAGCTTATGCTGAGAACTCCGGCTCCCTAGACATAGACGAATTTGCCGACTCGGACTTTGGAGACCCTTTTGCCTTAGATGATGGAGGGTTTGATGCTGCTGACGTGTCTAGCAGCAAAGTGTCTGGTTCAAGCGCACCTTACTCAGGAGATTCGTTTTCAGAAGCTCCGACTCAGATGCTCAACGGTCAAAGTTTTGCCTCTTCAGAAGTCGGGAATTCCTTCGACTCGAACCAACTAGACTCCCCCATCGCGCCCTCGGACAATTTTGGCGAACCTTTTGCTGCGCTCGATTTGCCAGACGAATTCGACGATAACTCCGACTACGACTACCAATCCCCGCCCCAGAGTGGTCAAAATTACGGTCATAACGCACCTGATGCCGAAGAGGAAGACCCTTTTGCCGAGGCGATGCCCTCGTCGGGTTTCGGGTCTTCTCGACCTCAAAACAAACAGCCGAATAACGGGTCGGACTACTCGTCAAACTATTCGCTGGCGGAAGACGAAACGCTGTTGATGGGAGGTGCTGTCCCCAACTCTCAAAGTCAAAGGTCGAGCCGGGGGCAATTTAATTCAGTCGATCGAGCTTCCGCCAACAGCAACGGTTACAGCGACTCGGAACCCCCGGCATTTAGCTCTAGAGACAACTTCGAGTTAGATGCTTTTGAAGACGACGCTTTTAGCGATTCTTTCTCTTTCGACGAAAACGAACAAGCGACAGCTTTCGGGGCGTCCGACAAGAACAACAGCGCCTGGTCGTCAAAAACAGGGAACGGTCAAGAACACAGCGACTTTTTAGACGAATTTGACGAATTTGACGATTTGGGCAATTTGCCGGACTTTGATATCTCAGAAGATGCCACCAGTTCGATCTTGACTAGAGGTAACACCAATTTCGGCAACTCGACCAGCGGCATGATGGGAACGACGGGCAGCAGCCTGGACTTTGACAACAGCGATGGCTCAGCAATTCGGGATGACGAAATATTTAGCATAAGCGGCCCGGCTGATGCGTCTGTGTCGAGTTTTTCTCCCACCGAAACAGAAGCGGTCGATACTTCGGTAACAGTAGAACAGGGGGGACTGGCTTTCTTGGAAAATGCCCCTTTGTTTACAAAACAGTTGTACACGGCAATCGGGGCGGGACTGGTTTCTCTGGTAGCTGTGGCTTTCGTCACCAACATTGCCTCCTATCAAGCTCTGCGGCAAGACAAACCGGAGGCGATCGTTTACCTGCGCCAAACAGGCTGGGTAATGACCGCAGCCGCAGGCTTTACCAGTTTTTTAACTTCTTGGGGCATCGGCCAGTTGATCGCCAAGCAGGTACGCAAGTCGTCGGACAATTTGCAAGCTCAGTTCGATGCCGTATCTCAAGGAACTTTGGACGCTCGCGCTACGGTTTACTCGGAAGATGAATTTGGCAAAATGGCTGCTAAATTCAACCACATGGCGAAGGTCATCCAAACCACGATTAGCGATACCAGGCGCAAGTCTGACGAGCAGGAACAGGCAAAAGAAGACTTGCAGCGCCAAGTGATTCGCTTGCTAGACGACGTGGAAGGAGCGGCCCGGGGTGACTTGACGGTGACTGCAGAAGTGACCGCAGACGTTTTGGGCGCTGTTGCTGACTCGTTTAACTTGACAATTCAAAATCTGCGCGAAATCGTCCATCAGGTGAAGCAGGCGGCTCGGGAGGTCAGCAAAGGCGCTACGGATAGTGCCAAGTTTGCGGGCGATTTGTCTTCCGACGCGCTGCGGCAAGCTGAGGAACTGGCGGCAACGCTGAATTCCGTGCAAGTCCTCACCGATGCGATTCAGCGGGTCGCAGAGAGCGCTAGAGAGGCGGAAGAAGTCGCCCGGGGCGCGGCGGCAACGGCTCTGAAAGGGGGCGAGGCTGTGGAGCGGACGGTGGCCGGGATTTTGGAAATTCGAGAAACTGTAGCAGAAACCACGAGAAAAGTCAAGAGGTTGGCGGAAGCTTCTCAAGAAATTTCTAAGATTGTGGCTTTAATCGCTACTATTGCCTCCCGGACGAATTTGTTGGCCCTCAACGCCAGTATTGAGGCGGCGAGAGCTGGGGAAGCGGGCAGGGGTTTCGCGATCGTGGCAGACGAGGTGCGACAATTGGCAGACCGATCGGCGAAGTCTTTGAAAGAAATCGAACAGATCGTGATGCAAATTCAAAGCGAAACCGGCGCGGTAATGACGGCGATGGAAGAAGGGACGCAGCAAGTTATTGAGGGGACAAAATTGGCAGAACAGGCGAAGCGATCGCTTGAAGATATCATTCAAGTTACTAATCGAATTGACGTGCTAGTGCGATCGATTACTGCCGACACTGTAGAGCAAAACGAAACAGCTCGCGCCGTAGCTTCTGTGATGCAAGCAGTCGAGCTGACCGCTCAGGAAACCTCCCAAGAAGCGCAGCGAGTTTCTGGTGCTTTGCAAAACTTGGTGGGCGTTGCTCGCGACCTTTTGACATCGGTGGAAAGATTCCGAGTAGAAACAGCAGAAAGACAATAATCAATTGTCTCATGCTTTTTTTGCGGGCTGATTTACAAGCACGTTAGTGTGGCAATAATGGCATACAAAAAGCAACCTCGCAGTCTTGAAACCCCTGCGGGGATGCCAATTCAACACCTAAAGGAAGTAGGAGTTGCACAGATGGACGATAACATAGTAGAGGTAATACCGGGCATCTTTGGTGAAGTTCAGCCGACGGGCTGTATTATCTCTACCCTAACCAAATCTAGCAGTGGCTATGCAAACAAAAGACTTCGCATTAACGGTGAATGGAAAACGTTTACTGTCCACCGTTTAGTATTAGAAAATATCTTAGGTCGTCCGATTAGACCGGAATACTTTGCTTGCCATAGTTGCGATGTCCGCAACTGCATTAATCCTAACCATTTGTGGGAAGGTTCTCGGCTGGAAAATTCTCAAGATAGGTTTAAAAAAGGACGTATTAAAGATGTGGGAAGTACATCGGCGCCGAAACCTCAAAAACAAGTGCGAGGCATAGAAGTAATTCCAGGTATTCGCGCTGAAATACAGCCGAACGGCTGCATGATTTGTACGTTGGCTAAAAGAAGTGATGGTTACTCGGTGAAAACTATTAAGATTAACGGGAAAAATCAAAGTTTCTATCCCCACAGACTTGTACTGGAACACAAACTGGGAAGGCCTGTTAAACCCGGTTATTTTGCGTGTCACAGTTGCGACGATCGCGGTTGTGTCAATCCCGACCATTTGTGGGAAGGAACCCCCGCCGATAACTCCCGCGATGCTATAGAAAAAAACCGCTTTCCTTTCGTTCCCGGCAAGATATCTGTCCACCGCAAACTCCAACCCGAACAGGTGCGAAAGATTCGCTATCTTTTAAGTGAGGGCATATCGAAAAGAAAAATAGCCAGGACATTTGCCATATCTCGCAGTCAGATTATTCTCTTGGCAAGGGGCGAGATATACAGAGACATTCTCTAGAACTACTAACATAGACCCAATACAATAACGATTAAAATCAGGAATAAAACTATGCTACCGGAGCAACAACAGAGGATAATGGGCTACTTTATTGAGGAGGCAAAAGACCACCTCAATACGATCGAGCAAGGCTTGCTGAATCTGCAAACCACGATCGAAGACCCAGAACTCGTCAACGAAGTATTTAGGGCCGCTCACTCTGTCAAAGGAGGAGCAGCAATGCTGGGGCTGACCAGCATTCAGCAAACAGCTCACCGACTAGAAGATAGTTTTAAAGTATTAAAAGAGTGCAGCGTTAAAGTAGACCAACAGCTAGAGTCCCTGTTTCTGCGAATTTTTGACACATTGCAAGGGCTGTTAGAGCAACTGTCGGGGCCTTTTGGACTGACAGAAGAATTGGGAGAACAGATGGTTCGAGAATTAGAACCAGTATTTGAAGAACTTAATGGGCACTTGGGGGGACTCGTTGGACACGGAGAATACCATGCATACGAGAGCAGCGCTCTGGCCGTACCCGAACCAGTGATGGCGGGGATGGGAGTCGGGGCGTTGGCCTCATCAAGGAGTATTCAGGATTCGCGGTCAGTTTACGCACCTGATGCCAGAGCAACAGAAGACAGCGCGCTGCAGCTAGTATTTGACTCGGACGTGCCGGCGAGGATGCGGGAACTCCTGCAAGAGTTCAAACAGCCCGAAGGGCCAGAAAGCAGGCGGCAACTCAAGAACATTTGTCGGAACTTGCTCAGGGCGGGGGAAGAATTTGAACTGCCCTGCTGGATAGAATTGATCAAAGCTGTATCCAAGGCGATCGCCAACCCAGACAATACCTACCGTACCTTAGCGCCAACGGTGATCAAAGACATCAAACAAGCGCAAGAACTGGTAATTTCTGGTCTAGAATCGTCGATCGCACCAAGCGCAAAACTTCTGGCGCTACAGCCGGCTGTTTTAGTTCCAGAAACGGATTTTGAAGATTTGCTGGCCTTCGCTCAACCGAGTAAATCCGGGAAAAATGTGGTTTCTGTTGAGGATGAGGCCTGGGATCTGGTGGGTTCGGGCGATGCCCCGGATGGATTGAACAAGTTGCTGCCGACTATTTCTGGGCTGAGTATAGACGAGCTGTTCGACCAACTCGACAGTGGCGACAGCAACGATGACACTGGCATTCGATCGTCCCAGTTCGACGCGGATTCCGCCTTCGCAGAATCGGATATAGAGACGGGTGCTTTTAGAGGTTCGACCCGCACCGGCCCGGAAGTGGGCGCGGCAGAACTCAACACTTTAGCTGACTTGTTTGACGGCGAGTCCCCGGATCTCGACGGCGCTTGGGAAGAAGAAGAAGACCTCGACTATGCACAGTCTTCTGGGATATCGGCGGGAATGCTGGGGTCCGACGATGACAATTCCGGCGATTTTACTGATTTGTTGTTTGACGAATACGATGCGGAAAGTTCCGAAACGAACACGAAGCCTCCGATTGATGACCTGACGAGTTTGTTTGGGGAGGATTTGCTGTTTGGAGAGGAGGCAGAGGGCTCGGCAGTAGCTGTCGGTCAGAAAAATGCGGGTTCGAGCCAGCGGTTAACTCGCAAACAGGTTAAAACGGGTAACGGTAAGCGCGGTTTGGAGCGGCGAGACGAGACGGTGGCCCCAGCCAGGGGACAAGCTGACGAAGATGCTCTCGGTACGCTTTTGGACGAAGTGGCTGCCCAAACTTCTGCAGGTGGTACGGACAATGCTGATTTCGAGAACTTGTTCGGCGATTTAGGCTTATCTGAGGCAACAGGTGGGCTGGCAGTCTCTTCGGAGTATTCCCTGAAGTCTGAGGCTTTAGACGGAGAATCGAAGAAGCCTGCAGCAGGGGGGGGCAATGATTCAGCGGAGGCCGAAGCGGTTGGTCTGCCTGAAATCGATGATTTCGAGTTGTTCTCTGAGCTTGGCGAGGATTCGGATTTGAGCGAGTTGTTGGGGATTACTTCTAATTTCCTATCTTCAGAAGACGAAGGTGGGGAGAACGGGGGCGATCGAGCTCAAGCTGCAGGCACCGCACAAAATGAGGAAATGGGCAACGTTCTTAACATGACATCAAATTCTGATTTAGATATCTCTGCGAATGAAAACTGGCTAGAAGATGCTTTCGGCATGGAAGACGAGTCTGTGCAATCGCTCAACCTGGAAGTAGACGATACGGATTTAGATGCGCTGTTTGGGGATATGACCTCGGACGCGATTTCTGAGGATGAACAGACTGTGCGGGATCGGCAAGGAGCTGCTACTTCCCGAGAAGCGGCAGATTTGGCTGAGCTGTTCGGTTCTGTACCTACGGGTACCGAGTATGACGGAGAAGCTTCGGGGCAAGCCCGTGGGGGTTGGCAGAATGATGGGGATTCAGAATTGCTGAGTGCGGATGTGGGAGTTGATGAGGGCGACTTGGGGAGTTTGTTCGAGAACAATGGTGCGAATGTTTCCGACCAAGGCTTGACAAATTCGGCAGCGGTTGAACTTGGGGCTTTGTCCGACAAGAGTCCTGAGTCGGAAATTTCAAATGTCGAATCTGATGAGGGCGCAGCTTTCGATTTCTTGGAGGATATGTTTGGGGAAGGCATGGTGCAGCAGGGGGATGCTGGATCGGCGCCAGATGACGGCGCTGCGGATGTGAAGGAGTTGTCTGCCCAACCTGCCGATGGTTTGGCAGGCGGGGTGAGTGCGGATTTGTTTGATCGAGCCGAAACAGATGCCGCCGGGGAGTTTGAGGGCGAAGATGATTTGTTTGATGCCCTGGAAACGGATTTTTCGAGTGTGGATTTAGAGGCACTGCCTGCAGAATCTCTCGATGGTATGTTTGATGGGGATGCTGACTTGCTCTCGGCGATGGAAACCGGGGCTACTCTCAACAACGAAGAGTTGGAGGGTTTTGATGATTTGTTGGATTCGATCGATGCTGAGGTTCTGGTGACTTCGGAACTGACGACGGGCTTTTGGGACGCTGAGGACGAGTCGGCCCAGGCCGATTCCTCGGAGTTAGAAGAGGCGTCGCTGGCAGACTTTTTTGGCGAGGGCGAATCAGGCGATGAGGATGCCGAAGGCAATTTTGACGATTTAGAAGCACTGTTAATTGCCGGGGGTGCGGGAGCTGTCATAGCAGCTTCTGGGAACACAAATCAGAGTCCGGTAAATACAGAAGTTTTCTCGGATCTCGAAGAACTCCTCAGCGAGAGCGCAACTATGCCGGAAATTTCTGCACCGGCGACAACTGCTAGTAAAGCTTCGCGCGCTGCTGCCGAGGAGAGCGACGACGAATTTGGCGATTTGGAAAAACTGCTGGAAGATCCCAAGGAGAGCGGCCGCCAAGGGGAAGGCAATATGGGGCCGTCGGCGATCAACAGACCCAGGCGGAATGCTCGCGCGGGCGGGTTCGGCGACCAGACGATGCGGGTGCCCGTCAAGCAACTGGACAACCTCAGCAATTTGATGGGGGAACTGGTTGTGAACCGCAACAGTTTGGAGCAAGACCAAGAACGGATGCGGCAGTTTTTGGACAATTTGCTGCACCAGGTAACGCTGCTGAGCGATGTGAGCCAGCGGACTCAGGATTTCTACGAGCGGAGTCTTTTGGAGATTGCTTTGCTGGCAAACCGGCAGGGACACCGATCGGCCTGGCGCTCTGAGGATTCGGCGCACACCAGGGAAAGTGCCTGGAGACCGGAGGAAATGGACAGGTTTACTCCTTTCCACAGTTTGGCTCAGGAGATTATTGAGCTGATCGTGCGGGTACGGGAGTCGGCGGCGGACATTGAGTTTTTGGTGGATGAGGCTGATCAGGTGACTCGCCAACTGCGACAAGTCACTACTCAACTGCAAGAAGGTTTAACTCGCGCCCGGATGAAGCCGTTTGCGGAGACGACGGACAGGCTGTTCCGGGCGGTGCGGGAAATCGCGATTAAGTGCGGCAAGCAGGCTCAATTGCAGGTTGAGGGTAAGGATATTTTGATCGACAAGATGATTGTGGATCAACTATATGACCCGATGACTCATTTGGTGAACAATGCGATTACTCACGGGATCGAAGCGCCGGAGGTGCGTCTGGCTGCTGGGAAGCCTGCAGTCGGCAGGATTACGATTCGCGCTTTCCACCAAGGGAACCAAACCGTGGTTTCGGTTTCTGATGACGGGGCCGGAATTGACCCGCAAAGGGTGAAGGCGAAGGCGATTAAGCAGGGTATGCTGACGGCGGCTCAGGCTCAGAGGATGTCTCGCTCGGAAGTTTACGATTTGCTGTTTATGCCCGGTTTCAGCACTCAGGAACAGGCGACGGAGTACGCCGGCCGGGGGGTCGGTATGAATGTGGTGCAGACTTCGTTGCAGGAAATTCGGGGCACTGTGTCGATCGATTCAACCATCGGCAAGGGGACTGTGTTTACTATCCGTTTACCTCTGGTGTTGAGCATTTCTAAGGCTCTGACTTGCATTAGCGATCGAGCTCGCATTGCTTTCCCGATGGATGGGGTCGAGGATATGATCGATGTCCCTCGCGATCAGGTGACGACGGGGGCGGATGGTTTGCCTTGCATTGAGTGGCGGGGTCAAAGCTTGCCGTTCCGGCCGCTGCGGGATCTGCTGGCTTACAGCCGCCATTTGGGTCGGGGCAGTGTTTACGGGTTTAATACTGACGATGACATGATTTCGGTGATCGTGCTGCGCTCTGCTGGCAATTTCTTGGCGGTGCAGGTGGATCAGGTTTCGACGGAACAGGAAATTGTGATCAAGCCGTTGGAGGGGCCGGTGCCGAAGCCGATCGGGATTGCTGGGGCCACCGTGCTTGGGGACGGTCGGATCGTGGCAATTGCAGACGTTCTGGAACTGATCGATTTGGCTACTGGAAGGCTGCGGAAGGATACTGGCGGTACGCTTTGGGATGAGGGCGATCGGGCTGCTGCCGAGGCGGAAATCGAGAAGACTGAGCCGACTGTGCTGATTGTCGATGATTCGATTACGGTGCGATCGCTCTTGTCGATTACTTTCGAGAAGTCTGGCTATCGTGTGGAAGAAGCTCGCGACGGTAAGGAAGCTTGGGAAAAGATGAAATCTGGTCTGCCTTGCGATATCGTTTTCTGCGATATTGAAATGCCGAGAATGGACGGTTTGGAACTACTTTCTCGGATGCAGAAGGATGCTGTTTTGTGTGAATTGCCGATCGCGATGCTAACTTCTCGCGGTGCTGACAGACACCGCCAAATGGCTTACAGTTTGGGCGCGAAGGGCTATTTCACTAAGCCTTATTTGGAGGAGCAATTGCTTGATGCTGCTTCTCGGATGTTGAAAGGTGAGGTTGTTGGTGCTCCGGTTGGTGTGTAATGTGTAAATCTGCGGTTAAAAAAGGGAATTTGTTAACCGCAGATGAAAATGGATTAACACAGATAAACGCAGATAATCTCTAATTTATCTGCGTTTATCTGTGTTTATCTGCCTCTATCTGCGGTTGCAAAAGGGGAGTTTCTTAACCGCAGATGAAAAGGGATTGACGCGGATTGACGCAGATTTAGATCGCGGGTTGGGTTTTGGTGGTAGGCTGGGAATGTGGGGTGTAGCGGAAGGGCGATCGAGGTTATTTATGGATGCTGAAGAACTTTTAGAAAAATATGCAGCAGGACAGCGCAACTTTCAAAGAGCAGAGTTAAGTGGGGTAGACCTCAAAGGTGCAAAGCTGAGTGGAATAGACTTATGCAGTGCAAATTTGACGGAAGCTGACTTGAGTGAGGCAATCTTGACCAAGGCAAACCTTGGCAATACAAATCTCAGTAAGGCAAACCTGACAGGAGCAAATTTGAGTGGAGTGCAGGGAGGTTCACAAAATTTGATTTCGGCAAACCTTAGCGGTGCTAACTTAAGCGGAGCGTGCCTCAATAGTTCTAAGTTATGGGATGCCAACTTAAAGGAGGCAAACCTTAGCGGTGCTAACTTGAGTAGTGCAAATTTAACTAGAACTTCCTTGATTGAGGCCAACCTAAGTAAAGCTACCCTAAGTAGTGCAATCTTGACCCAAGCAGACTTGACTAAAGCTGATTTAAGTCGGGCAGACCTAACTGGTGTGACGCTTCAAAGCGCAAATTTACAGGGAGCTAAACTCCAGTTAACTAAGCTCTCTAAATCTAACTTATCAGGGGTGAATTTGGATGAAGCTTATCTGGTTGGAGCTGATATTCAAGGGACAAATCTCAAAAAATCCAGCCTGCAAGGTGCAAGTCTGGAAGCAGCCAATCTGCAAGGGGCAAACTTAATTAAAGCAAACCTGGATGGAGCCAACCTGAAACAAGCAGAATTGACAGATGCAAACATTTATGCAGTAAGTATTGAGGATGCAGACTTCACTGGTGCGATCATGCCTGATGGAGAAATCTACAATCAAGAAACTTCGGAAAAATTATCCCAAACAGGAACATCTATGACGCGCAAAATTATTCGTACTGACAAAGCACCGGCACCCGTGGGCCCTTACAATCAAGCCATTGCCGCTACGGGCACTATGCTGTTTGTAGCTGGCCAAATTGCGATCGACATTAGACTAAACGATATTGTCTACACCGACGATGTGGCAAAACAAACCGAACAAGTTATGGCAAATCTCGAAGCCATTCTCACAGAAGCCGGCGCTACTTGGTTGGATGTAGTAAAAACTACGGTTTTCCTCAAAGATATGAATGATTTTGCCGCCGTGAATGCGGTTTATGCGAAATATTTTGATGCGGAAACTGCACCGGCGCGCGCTTGTGTGGAGGTTTCGCGTTTGCCGAAAGATGTGTTAGTTGAAATTGACTGCATTGCTGTGATTTGATTTCATCTTCTTTTAGATGCCAGACTTTTTCAAGAAGTCGGGCATCTGGAATTCTGTTTTTTTAATGTTTTTGCAGTTGGGAAACTTGAATTTTCGGCAATTCTTTCCATTCGGGATCAATAGGTGAGTAGCAACAGTAGCACACCGCTAAACAGTCGTATTCAGCATTCGGAATTTCAGGCCTGTACTCCTCTACGCGCGAAACCTCCCAATCTCCCCAGCGAACGTGAGTGCTCGCAGCAGGGGATTTAAGATCTGCACTCTCCTTAAATTGGCCAAAGTTTCGCAGGCGATCGCCCGTTTGAGGGAGAGGTTTGTTTGAGTAGTCGTAGTGTTCTGCTAGGATACTTGTGAGAGCACCTGTATGGGAAAGCAATCTATCCTCCCATCCAGGGGAAGAAAGCGATTCTGTTTTGAAAATGATCAACCGTTTTGGCATTGATTTATTCCTCTCTCTCGTGTTCGGGTTCGTATGGACTTGGTGGAAACTCTGTCAACCCTTCAAAAACACAATCAACCTTAAGTATCGAATCGTTTGTTTTTTCCCATCGGATTAATTCCCATCCCTGACGCTTAGCCATTTGATCGCATTTCTCTGGATCAGTTGCACTATGACGGCTAATATTCTCGTCTGGATCGTAGCGAGGTCTTAATGTCATCTTTATCTGCGTTTTTCTACAGACGCTGATGAAAATCAAACCTGCTATTTTCACCTGCGATGTCTGCGGTTTACAAGCCTATATCATATCCTTTATAGTAACTATCTAAGCATACTTTATATTTTATTCAGTCCCTCTCTGCTGGGACTTAATTTATGTAGTTGCGGTTTCAACCGCCGAGGGTAAAGTGCGCGACTTTATTAACTTCTACAGCCGATCGCACTATTGTCGATCTGTCGCTGTCGCGCACCTACTCCCAAATCAATCTGAAACAATCAGATTTCATCTCAATTAGCAATTAAAAATCACTAATCACGAGTTAGCAATTAGCAATTAGCAATTACTCTAAAAGCAATTACCAATTACCAACTCTCAACTATTTATTCAGCGCTTCGCGGGCGGCTACCGCTTCGTCGGGATGAATATTCAAGCGGGTCAAATTAATTCGACCTTTATTGTCAATTTCTCGCACTTTGACAATCACTTCGTCGTTCACAGCTAACTCGTCTTCCACTTTGCCAACGCGGTAGTCCGCTAACTGCGAAATGTGAATCATTCCTTCTTTTCCGGGCAAAATTTCCACAAAAGCGCCGATCGGAATAATTCGAGTTACGCGGCCAACATACACGTCTCCTGCATTCAACTTGCGTGTCATGCCTTGGACAATGTTGTAAGCCCGTTGAGCTTTTTCGCTGTCGTTGCCAGCAATTGTCACGGTTCCGTCGTCTTCGATGTCTATTTTGACACCGGTTTCTTCGGTGATGGCTTTGATCGTTTTGCCACCAGGCCCAATTACCAAACCGATAAATTCTGGATCGATTTTCAGGGTTAGCAAACGCGGTGCAAACGGCGACATTTCCTTGCGGGGAGTGTCGATGGTTGCCAGCATTCTTTCTAAAATGTGCAGTCTGGCTGGTTTTGCTTGGCGGATGGCGGTGGCAATCACATCTAAGGGCAAACCTTTGATTTTCATGTCCATCTGCAAAGCAGTAATCCCGGTGTCGGTACCGGCTACTTTAAAGTCCATGTCGCCTAAAAAGTCTTCAATTGCCTGAATGTCAGTCAAAATTCGGACTTCATCGCCTTCTTTAATTAAGCCCATTGCCGCGCCGCTGACGGGTTGGGAAAGGGGAACGCCTGCATCCATTAATGCTAGCGTTGAGGCGCAAACTGAACCCATTGAGGTGGAACCGTCGGAAGAAAGGATTTCGGAAACTACGCGAATCACGTAGGGGAAATCTTCTTTGGATGGCAACACGGGCAGTAAAGCGCGTTCTGCGAGGGCTCCGTGACCGATTTCTCGGCGGCCGGGCGATCGCATCGGCTTAGTTTCTCCCACAGAAAACGGCGGGAAATTGTAGTGATGCAGGTAGCGTTTGTCTTGCTGCGGGTGCAAGTCGTCTCCTAAGTCTTGGGCGTCGCCTGGGGTTCCCAGGGTAGCAGCAGACAAGACTTGAGTCAAGCCTCGATTAAACAACGCACAGCCGTGTACTCGCGACGGCAGCACGCCTACGCGACAAGAAACGGGTCGCACCTCGTCTAGCTTGCGACCGTCTACGCGGATGCCATCTTCGAGGATCTGCTTCCGCATCATTTTTTTGGTAACGTCTTTGAAAACGTTGCCGATCGCCTTGCTGTTGGCAGTGGCGGCTACTTTTACCGGGTCCTCTTCCGGGAGTTCGGCGATCGCAGCTTCGACTTCATTTGCCTTAACTTCGTCCAATGCTGCATTCCGTATTGTTTTGTCTTTTTCAAATCTTGACAAAATGATGCGGATGGGTTCTTGGGCGCGATCGCGAATAAAGTTTTCCAGGGCCGAATCTTGCGATGGCCGTTCCTCTACCACCAAATCGATTCCCAATTCCGCCATAATTTCGCGCTGGGCTTGAATCAAGTCACAGGCTGCTTCATAGCCGAAGTCGATCGCCTCGATGATATCCTGTTCCGGCAATTGGTTAGCGCTGGCTTCCACCATGATTACTCCATCGGGAGAACCGGCTACCACCAGATCCAACTCGCCTTCTTTGATTTCGCTGTAGGTGGGGTTGATGATGAAATCGTCCCCTACCAAACCGACTCGCACTGCCGCCATCGGCCCGTAAAACGGCATTTTCGCCAGCAGTATCGCCACCGAAGCCCCCGTCACCGCCAAAACGTCCGGCGGCACTTGTTCGTCCATCGAAACCGTTGTGGCTACAACTTGGATGTCATCTCGCAGCCAGCTTGGAAATAGGGGACGCAGGGGTCGATCGATCAAACGACCCGTCAGAGTCACTTTTTCTGGGGGACGCCCTTCCCGGCGCAAAAATCCACCGGGAATTTTACCGCCAGCGTAGAGTCTCTCTTCGTAATCCACCAACAGGGGCAGGAAATCAATTCCCTCTCTCCCCTGCGATCGAGTCGCTGTCACCAAAACCGCCGTGTCACCCGACTGAATCAAAACTGCACCGCCTGCTTGAGGCGCTAGTAAACCAATCTTCAGTCTAATATCCCGTCCATCGAAGGATATTGACTTGTCTATCTCTACCATGTAGCACTGCTTCCTTATCTACCACATTCTTTCTCTGTCGGGATCGTAACATTACCACAGGATGTTTGAGAGTCCGACGCCAAAAGACAGGGATAATCGCCTCGCGATCGACTGTCCCCGCCTCAATTGTAAGCATTTATACTCGATAATTATTTTTTGCACTCAGGGCTCGATTCTCCGGTCGATCGTCCGCTAAACGCCTGAAATAGATGGTACTATGAATTTTCGTTTGGGAATTGGGACGTTGAAGGAAGAAGGAACAGGGATTTAGTTATTTAAGTTAGGGAATAAGCCGTAAGGTGTGCCATAAGTACCTAAATATACAGGTTCTACCTAATTCCTATCAGGCTTAAAATATCCTCGGTTTGTTTTAAATAAAATTTTCATAAATCCATATAAATGTAGTAGTCAACATCCCACTTAAATAAAAATATCAGGATTTAAAAAATGGCAATTTTACACGGCAGTTGGGTACTAGAGAATGAAAAAACTGGCTTATTTATTTGGGGAGAAACGTGGCGAAAAATCGGGACAATTGACACCATAGAATCGGGGATAAATCTACCGCATCCCTTAGCAATGACCGAATCGGAATTTAAGACTTTCCTAAATTCCTTGCGGCAGTCGGGAAAACTGGATTGGCAATTACCGGAAACCGCCGAAACTCCACCGGAAAAAAGCAAAAAAACTCGGCGATCGCCCAAAACTCAAAACGCAGCAGAAATTAGCCCACCCAACTCCTCAATTAAAAGGGAAATTCGGGCGATCGCACTTCCCACCCAAATCTCAGAATCGAACGCAACTCTGATGCCGCAGCACTCAGCAGCAGCACTTGAGGAACCGGCAAAAACCGAGGATATTTACCTTTATCCCTGGCAAGTCGAGGGTTTTTGTCTCAACCCTCAAGCAGCTTTTGTTTTCTTGCAATCATTACCGCTTAACAGCACGGAACCCGACTCTTTTGTTGGCTCAGATTTGCGTTTTTGGTCTCATGTTGCTAGGTGGAGTTTGGATTTGTTGGCAAGATGCAAATTTTTGCCTGGATTGGAGAAACAGTCCGACGGTTCTGCTATTGCCAAATGGCAACCGCTGTTAGATAGTTCTACAGATACACTCCGCCTCGCCACTTTTGTCAAGCAAATGCCGACGGCTTGCAGAACATATCAGAAGAAGGAAGAAGGAAGAGGGAAGAAGGAAGAAGGAAGAGGGGAAAAAGCAGAAGGAAGAGGGGAAAAAGCAGAAGGAAGAGGGGAAAAGGAAGAAGAATCCAGTCAATTGCCTTTAGCGGTGGATTTGCCTATGGGGGCGGAGGAATTGGTGTTAGGCTTTTTGAGTAGTATTGTAGATAGTCAAGTGCGATCCTCTTCGAGGGCTGCGCTAACGGCTGGTAGCTCTACTTTAGACATCAAAGCAGTTTCTCCTGTGCGCGACTGGCTGCAAGCTTTGCAGCAGGAATCTGGGATTGTGCAAGTAGAAACAGCAGCATTGGAAAACTTGGCAACCAAGCTTAGTGCTTGGACTGCACCGCTGCAAAACCAATTATCTCAACAAAGTCAATTTCGCACTTGCTTTCAACTCATACCACCAGCGCCCGGTAAAGCCAACTGGAATTTAAATTATTGCTTGCAAGCAGCAGATGAAACCGAATTTTTGGTTGACGCGACAACTGTTTGGAACAACTCAGTCGAGCGTTTGGCTTATGCGGGGCGGACAATAGAATTACCTCAAGAAACTTTGCTCAGCGGCTTGGGTTTAGCCTCGAAACTTTATCCGTTAATTGAACCGAGTTTGCAAGCACAGCGGCCTCAATCTTGCCAATTAAATCCGCTGCAAGCATACGAGTTTATTAAGTCTGTAGCTTGGCGGTTTGCTGATAGCGGGTTGGGCGTAGTTTTGCCGCCGAGTTTGACAAAGACGGATGGTTGGGCGAGTCGTTTGGGTTTGAGCATTCAAGCGGAAACTCCGAAAGTGACTCCGGCGAAAGGTGGGCTGGGATTGCAAAGTCTGCTAAATTTTAAGTGGGAATTGACGATCGGCGGACAGCGCATTTCTAAGGCAGAATTTGACAGATTGACTTCGTTGAATTCGCCTTTGGTGGAAATTAACGGTGAGTGGGTGGAGTTGCGCGCGCCAGATGTGAAAGCGGCTCAAACTTTTTTTGCCAGCCGCAAAGAGCAAATGACTCTTTCTTTGGAGGATGCTTTGCGTTTGGCGTCGGGCGATACTCAGATGATCGAGAAATTGCCTGTGGTGAATTTTGAGGCCACTGGTCAACTTCAGGAATTGTTGAATACTTTGAGCGATAATCAAGCGGTAAGTGCGATCGCAACTCCGGCTAGTTTCCGAGGACAGTTGCGGCCTTATCAAGCCCTAGGAGCAGGCTGGTTAGCATTCTTAGAACGCTGGGGTTTGGGTGCTTGTCTCGCGGACGATATGGGATTAGGAAAGTCGATCGAGTTAATTACTTTCCTCCTGCACTTACAAGAACAAAATGCCCTAGAGGCGCCGACATTACTGGTTTGTCCAACATCATTATTAGGTAATTGGGAGCGGGAAGTCAAGAAATTTGGCCCGACGCTGAAAGTGTTAGTTCACCACGGAGACAAACGCGCTAAAGGCAAAGCATTTGCGACGGCAATTAAGGGAAAGGATTTAATCATTACAAGTTACGCGCTGGTATTTCGGGATGCGAAGGAATTTCAAGGCATTAAATGGCAAGGATTGGTTTTGGATGAAGCGCAAAATATTAAAAATTCTGAGGCTAAGCAGTCGCAAGCGGTGCGGCAAATCGAGGCATCTTTTAGAATTGCGCTGACGGGAACTCCGGTGGAAAATAGGCTGCAAGAATTGTGGTCTATTTTGGAGTTTCTCAATCCTGGCTATTTGGGGCCGCGCAATTTCTTTCAGCGCCGATTTGCAATTCCGATCGAGAAATACGGAGATAGGGAATCTTTGCAGACTTTGCGATCGCTCGTTCGGCCTTTCATCCTCCGCCGCTTGAAAACTGACAAAGAAATCATCCAAGATTTGCCCGAAAAACAGGAAATGACTGTATTTTGTGGGCTGGCGGGTCAACAGGCGGTCTTATATCAGAAAATAGTCGAAGAGTCAATAGCGGAATTAGAATCAGCCGAAGGGATTCAGCGCCGGGGAATGATTCTGGCTTTGCTGGTAAAACTCAAGCAGCTTTGCAACCATCCGGCTCTTGTGAAAGCAGAAGCTAAGCCGAAAGAATTTGAGATTAAGAGTCAGGAATCGGGGAAATTGCAGCGGTTGGTGGAAATGTTAGAAGAGGTGCTCGCTGAGGGCGATCGGGCTTTAATTTTTACTCAATTTGCGGAATGGGGAAAACTCCTGAAACCGCATCTAGAAAAGCATTTAGGGCGAGAAATTTTGTTTTTGTACGGAGGAATTCGGCAACAGCAGCGGGAAGAAATGATCGATCGCTTCCAGCACGACCCCCAAGGCCCGCCGATTATGATTTTATCTTTAAAAGCTGGCGGCACAGGTTTGAACTTAACCAGAGCAACCCACGTTTTCCACTATGACAGATGGTGGAATCCAGCAGTAGAAAATCAGGCAACTGATCGCGTATTTCGCATCGGTCAAACTCGCAACGTGCAAGTCCACAAATTTGTCTGCACAGGTACGTTAGAGGAGAAAATACACGATATGATCGAAAGTAAGAAAGCTCTAGCCGAACAAGTAGTCAGCGCCGGCGAAAACTGGCTCACCGAGCTAGATACAGACCAACTTCGGAATTTACTAATCCTCGATCGCAATGCTATTATAGAAAGCGAAGAAGAATAATGTATTTAATTTTCTTCGATTTCTAGTGAGGACTTTAGTTGTCAAAAATCAGAGTAATTATACACTCTGACCAAAGAAACCGGGTTTTCTACCAGGATTAAAAGTTATAGTCCAGTTTTTTACTAAAAGACTCGATTTCTGACTCTCATAGATAACTAAAGCTTTCTTCCTTCTTCCTTCTTCCTTCTTCCTTCTTCCTTCTTCCTTCGGCTTATGATTGACAGAGAATGGTGGACACAACAGTGGTTAGATTTAATCAACACCTATCGCTTCAAAAAGCGCTTAGAACGTGGCTGGCAATATGCGCGCGAAGGTAAAGTTCTCAGCATTAAATTCCCTAACCAAGAAGTAATTGCCGTAGTTCAAGGAACCGATCCCAAACCCTATCAAGTTTCTTTAGGACTCGACACATTGAGCGATGAAGATTGGGATTACGTGATTGAAAATATGTCGCAAAGAGCAGTTTTTTCAGCTAAATTACTAGCAGGAGAAATGCCACACAATATTGAGGATGTATTTGCAGCAGCAGGCAAAACGCTATTTCCGTTAAGTTTATCTGATATTCGATCGCGCTGTAGCTGTCCTGACCCCAAAAACCCTTGCAAACACATCAGTGCAGTATACTACTTATTGGGCGATCGCTTCAGCGAAGACCCCTTCGTACTCTTTCAATTGCGGGGGAGAACCAAAGAGCAAATTTTGACAGCACTTCGTCAAAGACGCGGTACGCAAGGAGAGGAAAATTCCCAACTCAACTCCGGCGAAAATGCCCCCACAGCGAATTCTAAATTACCAAAGGTCGATCGCTTTTGGGAATACAATCAGCAGCTAGAATCATCTTTAGTAGTTATTGTACCCCCACCCAGCAGCGAAACAGTATTAGATATCTTAGGCCCAATTCCCATCGCCACCGACGGAAAAGGAAGCGCTAGTAAATCCTCGCCCGCATCTGACGCACTCAAGCAACATTTTAGCAAAATCTACCAAGCAGTTAGCCAGCAAGCAGTTTTAGCAGCACTAAAACGGGGCGAAGGAGATTAAAACATTTTAATTTTACAGAGGATAATAGAAACTATAGCTGATAACAAATCAGACTTTAATACCCCTTTTATTCTTTAGTTCCTCTCTGCTGGAACGAGAGTTTGTGTAGAATTGATTTCAACCGAGGAGTCTTACTTTTGGCAATTTCAGTTTACACTTCCCGCAAATTACTCATAATCTCTATCAATTCCTGGGGGCGTTTAATCAAAAAATCGGGATTGTGTGCAGCCAAAGCCTCCTGAGAATTAAAACCCCAAGCTACAGCCATTACCTTAATTCCTGTTTTTCGAGCAGCTTCTATATCTCTAATCTCATCTCCCACATAAACAACTTCTTTAGCATTTATATTTTCTCTTTTTAGCCAGCTATTAATAACTTTATGTTTGCCAAAAGTTGAACCAGAGTAAATAAATGTGAAAGTGTCTTGCAAACCGTTTTTTTCCAGCGATGCCAAGACGTTTTCTCTAGAATTAGATGTGATAATGCCCAGTTGAAATCCCAGTTTTTTTAACTCCAGTAAAACTTCTTTAATTCCCGGAAATAATTGAATGTTGGGAATTTCGCTGCGTAACTCTGCTTTCAACATTCTAATCAACAGCGGGAATTTGAAGATAGAAATGCCAGAATACTGAAGGAGTTGCCAAGAAGTTAAATTGCTCAGTTGAGCGATTTGCTCCTTGGTCGCAGACTTAAAGCCCAATTCTACTGACAAACGGTTGGTGATGTTCAGAAGAATATCGATTGTATCTGCTAAAGTACCGTCAAAATCAAAAATAATTACTTTGGTCATGGGACAATAGCAAATAAGGAACCGGGGATCATACAATTTTAGATTTTAGATTTTAGATTTTAGATGGGGAATGACTTACGGCATAATGTATTGACTATTGGCGCTCCGTACATACCCTAGGTTTATTATCTATAATGTGGCCCCTAAGCACCCTGACGAACATCTCAAATTTTAAGGGTTAATTTGATTGGCTTTGGCATTTCGCCGCAGCATTTCCGGTTTAATGCGCCGCAGCGCCGAAGCTGTAAATCTGCGGTTCCATTCCTCGTCGGAAATGTCGGCTAATTCTGCAAGTGTCGGTGCTATATTTTCAGGATAAGGCTCAAACTCTGCCACATCAGTTGGTTTAGCAAATCGCTGATTCCAAGGACAAACATCCTGACAAATGTCGCAACCTGCTACCCAACCTTGTAAATTAGATGCAATTTCGTCGGGCAATTTTTCGGCTCGATTCTCGATCGTGTGATAGGCTATACATCGATCGGCATTCACCACAAAAGGCTCAGTAATTGCTCCCGTCGGGCACGCCTCAATGCAGCGAGTACAAGTACCGCAATGTTCCGTATGAGACTCATCCGACGCTAACTCCAAATTAGTCAAGATTTCGCCCAAAAACACCCAAGAACCGTATTCGCGCGAAATTACATTACCATTTTTGGCAATCCAGCCAATCCCGGCACGCTGCGCCCACATTTTATCCTGAACCGGCCCGGTATCAGCATAATACCGCGCTTCAATTCCCTCGCCTTGCGATCGCACCCAATTTGCCAAAACCTTCAGTTTTTTGTGCAACATTCTATGGTAATCCCGCCCCCAACCGTAGCGAGAGATTTTAGCATATTCAACCGCTGCATCGTCCCCCCCCTCGCGCAGGGGATTTTCGGGGCGTTGGTGGGGCGTGTAGTAGTTGATGGCGACACATATTAATGACTGCACCTCTGGCATTATTAATCGAATATCCTGCCGTTTCGGGTTTGCCATCCATGCCATATCCGCCTGATAACCCTTGTCCAGCCAAGCTTGCAATCTTTGTTTTTCTAAATCAAAATCCGCGTCTGTTGAGGCTATCCCCACTTTGTGAAATCCCAACTCAAGGGCTTTTTGCTTAATGCGATCGCTATTAATTGATTTTTTCATCATAAGAAACCACTGCACAATTTGTGCCATAAGTCTAGTAGTTTTAAGAGTAATTTTGGGACAGTATTGATAATTCTTTTACAATCTTTATATTTATAAGTTTGAACTCCAAAATGTCAAAAATGTTACATAATTTAATTTAGGGAGAATTCGATTCGCTAATTCAAGTACGCAAGTAAAACCGACAGCGAATCCCACAGCATACATATGGCAGTTAGTATTCAATCAGCTCAATCTATTTTTTCCAACACCGAGATCGCTAGCGTTGTTCCGGCTACCACGGAAGCGTTCTACAAACTCAGCGTTGAAGACCAACTCGCACTGCTCTGGTATGCCTACACCGAAATGGGCGTTTCCATTACCGCAGCAGCACCGGGAGTAGCAAGCATGGCGCTTGTCGAAGGCATTCTGAGCGAAATCAAGCAAATGTCGCCGGCTGCTCAAAGCAAAACCATGTTTGACCTAGCCAGCAACGCCGACACAACAATTGGCCGGATTTACACTTCTTTGCGCGTCAATACCAAACTCGGTTTCTGGTACGAGTTGGGACAGTTGATGAAACAGGGCCTTGTCGCTCCGATCCCCGCTGGCTATCAAATGTCTCCCGAAGCCACTACAGTTCTCGAAACCATCAAAAAACTCGATCCGGGTCAACAAATTACCGTACTTCGGAATACCGTAGTTAACATGGGCTATGACCCTGCTTTTAACCAAGAGTACGGCAAACGCTCAGCCCCCCGCAGCACTCCCACCGCTCCAGAAGAGCGGGTGAAAACCCAAATTGAGGGTATCAGCGAGCAGACAGTGCTCAGCTACATCGACTACATGAACGCCTTCGACTTCACCCCAGCCGTCGGTTTATTTGCTGAAGAAGGTGCCCTGCAACCACCTTTCCAAAAGCCGATCGTTGGTCGCGACGCTATCCTCAACTATATGCGCGAAGAGTGCATCGGACTGAAAATGATGCCCGAGCGAGGCGTATCGGAACCCGCAGAAGATGGCTACCGCCAAGTGAAAGTCACTGGCAAAGTCGAAACTCCCTGGTTCGGATCGAATGTGGGTATGAACATCGCGTGGCGGTTTTTGCTCGATCCCCAAGGTCAAATTTTCTTTGTGGCGATCGACTTGTTGGCATCTCCTAAAGAATTGCTCAATCTGATGCGTAAATAGAATATTCGGGTTCGGTCTGTCAAACAGACTTGGCCAGAAACCCAGACACCTGAAGGCATCTGGGTTTCTATCATTTTAGATTTTAGATTTTAAATTTTAGATTCAAGAATTGAAGGATGAAAAATGACTGATTGTATCAGGGTTTACAGCTTGGCTACACTTGTATTTTTTGAAAGTAGGATTGATTTTGGTCGATCGCTCTGAAATCTGCGATCGACGCTCTCCGGTTCCCGATTCCTCCTTTTGTCGGAGAATTATTTTCCTACCCCTACTTATATCTTTTGAGGGATTTGCTGCGACAAAGAGAATGATTACAGTATAATCATTCATTTGAAATCACTTGTTTTATGACCGCAACAACTCGACCTATTTTAACTAACTCTATAAAGATTGCAGGCATCACAATGCCAGGGATACTGCAATATTTTGAAACTTTAAACGCGGGGGATTTTGAAGCGACGGCTAATTTGTTTGCCGATGATGGGGTTCTGCACGCGCCGTTTGAAGATCCAATTATCGGCAGGATTGCGATCGCCACTTATCTAAAAAAAGAAGCACGAGGAATGCAGCTAGAACCCCAGAAAGGTGTCAGCAAAATTTTAGAAGATGGCAATGTGGAAGTTCAGGTCAGCGGCCGGGTGCAAACTTCCGCCTTTGGTGTTAATGTCGGATGGCTGTTCTTGCTCAATTCTGACCAAAAAATCCTTTCTGTTACGGTCAAACTGTTAGCTTCTCCCCAAGAATTGCTAAATCTGCGGTCACATAAGAAATAAGCTGTTTGATAATCTGTTTCAGATTTAAATTGCCTATTTGGGTTTGACCTGTCGATCGCACGTAATAGCTAAAGTCGTGCGATCGCCAGGTTAATCGGCTCTTTATCGCCAGAATCAGGCAGAAACCGGGTTTTTTCCAAATCTTTGGTAAAGTGCCACTCACGGTATAAAAATCCCGTTTCTGCGGTATTTGTGCGATCGGGACTGTACCCCTACAATCTTACAGTCTCGCCTTGGGCTGACGCTACTGCACGGAAAATTGGCTGTCACCGCAGCGCGTGCGACAGACAGCCAAAGCGAGTCTAAAAGTGCATTGCCAATCATTAATGACTAATGACTAATGACTAACGACTAATTAAGATTTTTCCGGCAAACTCGCTTCCAACTTTAGACAGTTGCGACCGTCTATTTGCAAAGTGTAGTCCACCCGATCCATAAGTCTACTCATAATCAGCCAGCCGTAGCCGCTTTCCTGTTTAGCTTCCGGCCTCGGGGGATTGTAAGTATCCATTTCGTAACCTTTACCGTAATCCCAAATTTCTAAACCAATATCCCTATTTTTTAAATTCAAGCGAATTAACACGGGCAAATTGGGTTGATCTTTGTGAGCATGGCGGATCACGTTAGAATAGGCTTCTGCTAACACCAAGCGCAAACGATTCGACTGACGTGGCCAATCGACGTGCTCTCCTAGCTCTACTTCCAAACTGCTCAGCAACCAGTTTTCAACAATTGTTAAAAACCGCAAGTCGCTTGGCACATGAAGCTCAGTATTCATAAAAAAATCCCGTAAGTTTGAAAACCCCTGTGTCTTCACACCAGGTATGAAACACGACGCGCCGAATGGATTCGGCCTCAATACTTGTCGCTACTCGGGGGATACTAGCCTTTTCTGTTTAAAAATCAGGCATTCGTCAGTCGGTAGAAGGCAGAAGTTAAGAGTATAGTTGAAAATTTTTGTTATGGGCTTAAAACCCATTAACAATTGATAATTATACCGAGACTGCAAGCAGCGAGGTATAAAAAATCTGTGTTTCAATCCTTGGCTTTTAAGCGTTGGTTTTTTCTGACGAATGCCTTCTACCTTAACCCTTGACAGGTATTTAATCCCCCAGGAAAGCGATTCAGGAAACTAGCAGCGCCATCGCTGGCTAGGTTTTTTACTGTGGTTTTTGACTGTTGACGATAACGCCGTCTTTTGCAGGACTACCCTATGGGCCGTCAACAAGCAGGGCTTAAGTTTTTTCGGCTCTCACCCCCGACTATGCGTCGGGAGTCGCTGACAGATTCAAAGAACCTCCAGAGAGAGTATGGTTTGGTCGTCTTCCTGAACGGGATTATCGGCTCGGATGTGAGCCAACAAATTGTCCAAGTTGAAAGAACCAGGTTCCTGAATCAAGAGTTGCCAAAGCCCTTCTTGTTGTAGCATAGAACGGGTTGGTACACCCCCTGCTACCGCTTGACTTGTCACGCTAGCTTCAGTAATTCCGTCACTCGTCAGCAGAAATACATCTCCTGACTTTAGTTCGATCGTACCTGCTTTGCCTCTCCAAACTGGTAGTATCCCCAAGGGAATGCCACGAGCTTTCAGGAAATTCGGCTCGACAGGCGTTTTACCGCTAGCGGCTTGAGCTTTCACCTCCGAGTGAGACCACACGATCGGGTAAATGTGACCGGCATTAGCAAAGGCGAGGTGTCCGGTTGACGGAGTGTAACGAGCTACAACCATTGTAATAAAATGGTTGTTGCCGATCAGGTCGTCAGACATAGTGCTATTCATGTTCTGCATAACTTGATCGGGCTCTGGAGAAACTTCTTGGGAAAGTTCCCGCCGCATCACCGAAATCGCGCTGGCCATAAATAGAGCAGCCGGAACTCCCTTACCCGAAACATCTCCCACCGCTATCCAAATATCCCCCTGAGAGTGAACGTAGACTTCAAAAAAGTCGCCGCCAACTTCCCGCGCGGGATAACAGCAAGCTTGCACCCTGACTGTTTCAAAATCCGGCCAACTTTGGCGCAACAAGTTTGTTTGGATTTGGCGAGCCACTTCCAACTCGTTTTGCATCTGCTTGGCTAAATCCAGAGTCCGCTGGTAGAGCTTAGCTTGAGACAGGGCGAGAGCAGCTTGAGCTGCTACACCTTCTATTAACTCTATATCTTCTGCCGACCAAGGGTTAGCGCCGCCAATCTGGCACAAAGCCAGTACCGCCAGCAATTCTTGCTGGTAAGTCAGGGGCACGGCAATCTCAACCGAGTTACCATCCCCCCCACTGTTTGGGTTCACTTGAGTTTGGCGGCTGGCTACGGCTTGAACCAGCAAATTTTCATCAAAAGAAAAGCTACTGGCTTCAGAGGTTTGGGATTGGTAGGGGAAGGTACTTGGCAATAGTCGATCGGCTTCTACCGGCCGCAGCATACAATAGTTGGCCTCAAAAGTTTGACCTACGGTTTGAACAATAGTTTGTACCATACTAGAGTAATCAAGCGACCCGCGAATCACGCTCATTACCTCATTGAACAGAGATTCCTTGCGTAAAGCGCGGCGCAATGCAACGCTGCGCTGCTTGTAGTATTTGTAAGTATCTGAGGCTTGATTGATCACCAATTTGAGTTCTTCTGGATTCCACGGTTTGGTGATGTATTTGAAAACTTGACCTGAGTTGATGGCCTCAACCAAATCTTCAACATCGGTGTATCCCGTTAGCAGAATCCGAATCGTATCGGGAAATCGCTCGACTGTTTTCCCCAAAAACTCGGTGCCATTCATTTCTGGCATCCGCTGGTCAGATATAATCACCGCCATCTCACCCTGTTCGTCTAGAACTTCCAGGGCGCTGAGGGCGCTATCTGCTTTGTAAACCTGAAAGTCGCGTCGAAACGTCCGGTACAATAAATCCAAGTTGTCGGGTTCGTCATCGACTACCATCAGTTTCAGCTTGCTTCCATCTCCCCGACTCATCTTTCTTCCCCCTTGAAAACCCCCACCATAGCTGTAATCAGCAAGGTGGCGGGAGGAAAAGGGGGGCTGGATATATGCAACATATCAGTTACGTCAAGTTGAGTTAAAGAAACCCGTTTTACCTCAAGGTGAGCATTCCTTTCGCACCATCTGTTCGCACAGATGAGAGGCTTTCGATACTGTAACCCGCCTCGGTAGGCCGCTTCAATAGGGAAAATTCCCGAGTCAGCTTTCACGCTGTGATACGAGCAATGATCTTGTTAGCAGTTGGTACTTTTCTAAACACACCAGCATTCAAAACGGCTAATTAATGCTCTGATTGCAGAGTTCTTAACTAGCTGGGCACTGTCCTCGGTGTGAATTTTAACACTTACTACTAAGGCAGGTATTGCTACCTAAGTCTGGTCAACACCGGCTGTATTTCAAGCCCCACTGTACCCGGAGGGTTAGTGGTTGGTTGTTGGCGCTATTGCCTACATCTTTGCCGAATCGTACTTGATTGCTGCATGCAAGTCTCCTTAATCTCTGAACTTTTTGCAGCAAGCATATTACTACTGCCGAATCAAGTTATTCTTTCTGCCAGTCTGAGCTTAGCAGAACGAGAGCGGGGATTTCTAGCGACTTCTTCGGATTGTGGGACGATCGGCTTTTTTGTCAGTACCTGCAAATTGGGTGTTCCTCTGAGTTGGTGCTTGACTGGTCGGTCTTCGAGACTGTGAAATGTAATGATTCCGATTCTCCCACCTGGTTTTAACCACCTGGGCGCTTGGTTGAGGAAAGTTTCTAAAGAAGCGAGTTCGGAGTTGACAGCTATCCTTAAAGCTTGGAAAGTACGGGTGGCCGGATGGATTCTGCCGTTGCGCTGCTTGGGGGGGAAGCTGGAGGCGATCGCCCCTGCAAGTTCTGTTGTAGTTTGAAAAGGGCGCCCTTGCACAATCCGCCTTGCGATGCGCCGCGACAGTCGCTCCTCGCCGTACCTGTAAATAATATCTGCTAGTTTAACTTCTTCCCAGTGGTTGATAATCTCTTCTGCCGTCAAAGATTGCTGCTGGTTCATACGCATATCTAGTTGAGCTGGGTGGCGAAAACTAAATCCTCGTTCCGGTGTATCGAACTGAGCAGAGCTGACGCCCAAGTCTGCTATGATACCATCAAATTCAGCCTCTGGGGACTGATATTCAGCAAAGTTGCCGTGCCAAAACTCAACGGGCGAGTTGGCAAATCGGGCTTGGCAAAAACGGATGGCTTGTTCATCGCGGTCGATCACCACCACTGTAACATCAGCCGCTGCCGCTAAAATCAAACTCGTGTGTCCGCCGCCCCCAAGCGTCGCGTCCAAATAGCGGCCGCCGGGACGCACAGCTAAACCGGCAATTAACTCTTGACCCAAAACTGGAACGTGATAGGTGTCAATACTGACATCTGATCCAGGGGTATCCTTCTCAGAGAGCTCGATATCCTTCATAATCATAAAAGCCAAACAAAAATCAACAATAGCTAGTAATCATTAATTCATTTAATTATGTCAAGAATTGAGACTAGAACCGAACCGATGGTACTCAACATGGGGCCGCACCACCCTTCAATGCACGGGGTACTCCGGTTAATTGTCACCCTGGACGGGGAAGATGTGGTGGACTGCGAGCCAGTTTTGGGCTATCTGCACCGGGGGATGGAAAAAATTGCCGAAAACCGCACCAACGTGATGTACGTGCCCTACGTGAGTCGCTGGGACTACGCTGCCGGGATGTTTAACGAAGCGGTGACAGTGAATGCACCGGAAAAGTTGGCAAATATTGCTGTCCCCAGACGGGCTAGTTATATTCGGGTAATTATGCTGGAGTTGAACCGGATTGCTAACCACTTGATGTGGGTAGGGCCGTTTTTGGCGGACGTGGGCGCGCAAACTCCTTTTTTCTATACTATGCGCGATCGCGAACCAATTCTCGACTTGTGGGAAGCAGCCACAGGTTATCGCATGGTGAATAATAACTATTTCCGCATTGGCGGAGTTGCCGCCGATTTGCCTTACGGTTGGGTAGATAAGTGCCAAGATTTCTGCGATTATTTCGTTCCCAAAATTGACGAGTACGAACGTTTAATTACCAACAATCCAATCTTCCGCCGCCGGATTGAAGGCCTGGGTACGATTTCTCGCAACGAAGCGATTAACTGGGGACTTTCCGGCCCCATGTTGCGCGGTTCCGGCGTAAATTGGGATTTGCGGAAAGTTGACCATTACGAATGTTATGACGACTTCGACTGGGAAGTTTGTACCGAAGCTGCTGGCGATTGTTTAGCCCGGTATTTAGTACGGATTCGGGAGATGCGCGAGTCTGTTAAGATTATCTATCAAGCCTTGAAAGGACTCCCCGGCGGCCCTTACGAGAATTTGGAAGCGAAGCGCTTAGAAAGCGGGCCAAAATCGGAATGGAATGGTTTTGACTATCAATTTATTGGCAAAAAAGTTGCCCCGACTTTTAAGATTCCCAAGGGCGAACATTATGTCCGCGTTGAAAGCGGCAAGGGTGAGTTGGGGATTTATATTATCGGGGATGATAGTGTGTTTCCTTGGCGCTGGAAGATTCGGGCTGCGGATTTTAATAATTTGCAGATTTTGCCTCACATTGTGCGCGGCGTGAAGATTGCCGATTTGGTGGCGATTTTGGGGAGTATCGACATTATTATGGGTTCGGTTGACAGGTAGGTTTTGTCGGTTTTAATCTGAGAATTTAACCCGGTTTTTTTAGGGAACCGGGTTGATTTTTTAGAACCGCAGATAAACGCGGATAGATATCGATTAACTTTGCTGTTAACGTAGCTAAAATATACCTTATTTCTCTCTTCTCTCTTCCTCTGTGCCCTCTGCGCCCTCTGCGGTCAATAAAAAAAATCTCTCCTTCACAAATGAAATAACATCAACTTTGATTCGATAAATTATGAAAGTTCAGCAACCAGATATCAATGACAGCAACCCGGAACTGTGTGCTTTAATCTGCGAAAGAATTGCCGCCAGTCCCCAGCAGCGTATTACTTTTGCTGAATATATGGATTTGGCATTATATCATCCGCAGCACGGTTATTATAATAGCGATCGCCCGTCGATCGGCAAACAAGGCGATTTTATCACGTCGTCTCATTGGGGGGCTGATTTTGCGGAGGTTTTGGCAGAGCAGTTTGTGGAAATGTGGGAATTGCTCGATCGCCCTTTCAATTTTGCGATCGTAGAAATGGGCGCTGGGCGGGGAAATTTTGCCGAAAATGTGCTGCAATATCTGCAACGGCAATATCCCGATTTATTTCAGATTTTAGAATATATCATTATTGAAGTTTCCCCTGTACTCCAAGCGGAACAGCGGCAAATGTTAGCCGATATCAAGTGTGTTAAGTGGTGTAATTGGGATGAGTTAATTAATAACTCAATTGTGGGTTGTTTCTTTTCTAATGAGTTAGTGGATGCTTTACCCGTGCATCAATTTATTCTGGAACAAGGGCAAGTTAGGGAGATTTACGTTGCCGCAGAAACACCAAAAAATGAGCAAGAAGAAATAAAATTTGTTGAGATAGTTGGCGAAGTTTCTACGCCTAAAATTGCTGAATATTTTGATTTGGTGGGACTCGATTTGTCGGCGAGTGTTTACGGGGATGGTTATCGCAGTGAGGTGAATTTGGCGGCTTTGGACTGGATGAGTACAGTTTCTCAAAAGTTGCAGCGGGGATATTTGTTAACTATTGATTACGGTTATCCGGCGCACCGCTATTACAATCCGAGGCGCAGGGAGGGGACGCTACAGTGTTATTATCTGCACCGATATCACAATAATCCTTATATTAATGTGGGGTGGCAGGATTTAACGGCTCATGTTAATTTTACGGCGCTGGAAAGGCAGGGTGAATTGTGCGGCTTGGAGGTAGTAGGGTTTACTCAGCAGGCTTTGTTTTTGATGGCGTTGGGTTTGGGCGATCGCCTTGCTTCTCTGTCTACAAATGATGCCGAAGTATTGGATGTGGCAACGTTTTTGCGGCGCCGGGAGGCTTTGCATCAATTAATCGATCCGATGGGTTTGGGGGGTTTTGGGGTTTTGGTGCAGTCGAAGGGGTTGAGGGAGGAGGAAAAGGGGAGAATATTGAAGGGTTTGATGGTGCCTGATTAGTTATTCGATCGATTTGCTTATATCGATTACGCAAGCTTACTCAACGGCGGAAATTCCCATTTTCCCGAATATAAAGTAGATGGCAGCTTTAAACAATAAGCAGCAGGAATTACTTCGATCAGCCACCAATTAAACATATCTCGTCTGGCTTCAGTAAAACCAGAAATGGCATCACCAGTAATCCCATCATACAGAATATCTAAGATGGCATTATAAGCTGTTTTCGTATTGAGTGTTTGCAGCAAGCCGTAAAAGATATTGTAAGCTTCGTCAGTAGCTTGATATTTTCCGATTTTGTTGATATTAGGAAACAACGTATCAGCCCAAGTTTCTGGGATTTCACAACTATTCTTCAGCCAACAAGATACAATTCCTTCAACGATATCAGCTTTGTGTTCTTCAGGAAAGTAATGTTTAATAGTCGGTTTAGCTGCTAATGCTATTCCATAAGCCATATAGACGTATCGCTGATGGGATATTGCATCATTAGGCATTCCAAAGGCTGTCATTACTTCTACAAAAGCTTCTTCTACATTGCACTTTCCATCTCGTTCGTATAAATCGCGATACTTTCTGTCCCAAACTGTATGAAGTGTTTGTTGTAATTGCTCTGGAATATCTGAATTGTTGGGCAACTTGAAATCGGTGTAATGACCTATGTCAAACTGTATCATTGACTTTCCCTCATGATGTATTTTTTTTAATCATAAACCCAAAAAAAGCTAATCTTAAGCTTCCCATCTACCGCCCATTTCAAATTAACTGCAAACTCTGCTCGAATCCCTCGGATTCAGCCCATTTTAATCGTTGTTGAATAGACATCCCCTGCAACTTTTTACTCATTTCATATAAATCCACTTGCGGATAATCCCCCTTAAATAGCGGAATTAAAGCATCAACAACAGCAGCAATTCCCTCCGGCGGCACTGCATTCCCAATCTGCCGCCGCACTTCAGTCGTAGAACCTTCAAAAACAAAATCATCGGGAAATGTTTGCAATCTTGCTCTCTCTCGGTTAGTCAATGCTCTCGGTTCTTTATAATGATATCCCCAAGTGCCACCGCCGCCACCAGCAATGATTGTGCTAGAGGGTTGATTCGGATCTAATCTCCGATAAACGTGACTGATCAAGCCTTTAACGTAGAGTGGACTATTTCTGGGAATATCACTAAAATTTCCACCGGGTTTTATCTGTGCCAATCTTTGTTGAGTTTTTGGATGAATTTTATGATTTTCATTGTTTTCTCGTACTTTCTCGACACCTTTAAGTGCTTCAGCAGCAGTTCGGTAAGGGTTACGATTTAGTCCATATTCAGGTTGAGGATGAATAAAGTTAAATCCTGTATCCTTCTGAATTCCGACTAATAACACTCTTTCCCGAAATTGGGGAACTCCGTAATCTGCAAAGTTGTATAGCTTAGGCTTGACTAGGTATCCAGGTTCTATGTTTTCAAAGTCCTGTATAATCTGCTTGATAGCCTGATGATTATTAGCACTTAACAAACCTTTGACATTTTCAGCCACAAATGCTTTAGGCTGTTTCTGTTTAACAAACTCTCGGAAGTATGTGTACAAATTTCCTCTCTCTACATCCAGTCCGTAACGCTTCCAAATCAGAGAAAAATCTTGACAGGGAAAGCCTCCAATAATAATATCGGCATCGGGAACGTCTTGTTTAATATCATTAATTTTTTCTATTGAGTTATGGATAATTACCGGAGAAATATTCCTTTTGAAAGTCTCGCAAGCATATTTATTTGAGTCTATTGCCCAAACTACTTCAAATCCCGCCATCTTAAATGGCAAATCCATGCCACCGCAACCTGAAAACAAGGATATCAGTTTTGGTGGCTTCTCCCAGGTGCGCTTGAGACGTTCGAGTGACATAGAGGCGATCGCTTCCTTTTAGCCTCCTTTCCTACTGAGGCAGTAACAGCTTTTTCATCATAGATGAGGGATCACAGCCTAAATGTAAAGCTTTGTAACAGAAAATTTGTGGGGTGGTCGCAGCCAGGAGAGCCTGCTATAATCACAATACAGGTAAAATTACAACAAATAATTTATGCAGGTAGCCGAGCGAAGTGACACTGGCACAGGCATCAAAGCAATACTGGGTTTGACAGAGGAGATGCAGATTGGGACAACCTCCTCAGACCCCTATTTGGGTTCTCCAACCTTTGACGAGGTGCCGTTTCACGTTCATGTAGGATGCAGGCCCGCTTTGGGTACGTACATCATTATCGTGGGTGATGCTGACGAGTTTGTTCACTACGGACGCATCATCAGCGGTACAGAAAATAACCCGCGTGCCAACCCATCATCCCTGCAACAAAATCAGGCTTTTCAAGTAGGTTTGAGAGATCCGAGACCAACGGATAAAGCACCTCACGTTACCCGCGTGATGGCCGCCGAAGTCTTGGGCGAAATACACCTGCACGATGACAAAAATATAACTGTCAAAGAGCCAAATCATTTAGCACAAACTGGCAAAGGTGTCTATGAATTACCAGCAAATAAGATTCCGCATTTGCTCAATATTCCCGACTCATCCGATCCCGACTCATTCGATCGGGGATTTCACATTGGGCGAATCGAATCGGGGAATAGTTCAGTAGACTTTATATTGCCAATGGAGGCGATCGCGCGGCATTTGGCAGTAGTTGGAAAAACTGGCGTAGGTAAAAGCTATTTTGTCGGGGTTTTGGTGGAGGAATTGGTACGACATGGCATTCCCGTCATTGCCTTTGACGTGCTCGGCGATATGGTCAAAGCAACAGAAGATTTGGGAGGTTGCAACTTTAAAGCAGGAGAAAACTTTCGAGTACCCTATTCTGTTATTGGAGGGAAAGAATTTCTGGGATTTGTCCCAAATTTAACACCCGACCAACTGGAGATAGTGTCTTTTGCTTATGATGCTCTGTTCAACAAAGCATTCAAGACCTTAGACGAGACAGCAGCAGTCAACATTCCCATTAAAAATCTACTCGGCGAAATTCAGAACCTAGCCGCAGAATTTGGTCAAACTGCCGTAGGAGGGCGGGCGGCAAAGAAGGTTGAAACTGCTTTCAACCGCAACTCGCTGTTAACTGCGAAAACCGAAGAATGGTTGAGCGAATTTGTAAAAAAACCGATAACTAACATCTTTGTCGGACATTTGAGCCAACAGCAGCGCAATTTAATAGTAGGAGCGACAGCCCGACTGCTGCAAGCACTCCGAAAGCGAGAACAAGTTCCGCCCTTTGTATTTGTTCTGGATGAAGCTCATTTCTTCTTGCCGTCAGCAGGAGAAACAACGCCATCAACTTTGGTGATTCGAGAGATGATCCGCACTGCTCGCCACGACGGAATCGGGATCGCATTAATTACTCAAAGTCCAGCATCTATGGACAAACAAGTAATTTTAACGTGCAATACGCGGGTAGTATTTGCCCTCGATCCAGATGACCTTAGATTAGTGTCAGGTACGATGGGAGATGTTTCAGAAGAGATGAAAGCCCGCATTCCCAAATTAGCAAAAGGAACTGCCATTATCTCGTCTGCTACCGATATCATGCGCCATCCAGCGCTTATTAAAGTTCGCCAGCGCCAAACCAGGCACGGCGCGCCAACGCCCAACTTAGCAGAGGAGGTAATGAAATGGCGAAAGATGCAGGAATTCTAATTCAAAATGTTATGGAATTGCTGGATAAAGAGCCAGATGGATTAGAATTTGCAGAGATTTTCGACCAACTCAGTCGAGCCCAAGATGTAGGCTCAGAAAGAGGTGTACGCAATCTCCTCAACCGACTGGCAAAAGAAGGAAAGCTAATTAGACGCAAAGGTTGGAGTACAAAACCGGGCGCACAGCCTTATATTTACTGTCACCCTAAAACCCAACCGCGCCAACTTGAAATTCCGGGTATTAAAGAGTATCGAGTTCATAGTAAAACAGAGTTTGAAATTGGGGAATTAAATCAGGAAGAACGACAGCAACAGCAAAAAGCTGTTTCTGTTTTAGAAAGTATCGCCAGCGGTCATTTACATCAAGAATCTTACGCGCGAGCAATTATTGAAGCTGCGCCTAAGTTAGCAGCCGAAAATCCGGTAGAGTTAGTAATTGGGATGGCGCGTTGGCTAGTTGACGATCTGAACAAGCTGGCGGCTGAAATAGAGCGCAAATTGAAACGTGGGGCAGTAGATGAAGCGAAAAAAATGGCTGTGAAACTCGATTCGCAGTTAGGATGGGCAAAGCGTTATTTTCAAGAATTCTGGAAGCTATACGATCGCGTCGAAGAACTGCCTGGTATTTTGGAATTGCCGTCTCAAGCCAAGCGCTTTCGCTTGTACGGAGAAACTGCTAAATTAGATGAAAAACAAGCTAGGTATCAACTGAAAAAACGCATTTTTGGCGATCGGTTAATAGAAGAAAAACTGTTGCCCACCAACTTGCACAAATCAGCAGCAGGTACAGATGCCTCTGTAGCAGACTTGTTTTTAGAACACACATCTGGCAGTTTTATTCCCCCCGATCCTGTGGTGGTTCCCACTTCAGCGGCAGCGTTAGTGACTAACTCCAAATACGGCTTTCCAGACGAATACCAAGATTTCGATATCTTTCCAGATAAACTCAAGGACTATGACGACCATACCGCTGCTGCAAATGGCTTAGTCTTGTCGCCAACTCTGGCACGAAACTTTGTGGAAGAGAGTAATTTACAGCATACTCGCAAGGCTGCAATGGATCTCCGCCAATACTGGCAGGATTTTCGGATTGCTACTAAAGAAGCGGATTGGCGACCAATGGGCAATTCGCCAGAGTTAGGAACTAAAAACAAGCCGACATTGATTATACGTGATGGTCGAATCTTTCCCTTGGTACACCGATTGAGAGATTATGAAACTGGCGGTTTGTATGGGCAAATTGTTCGCAGCGAGATTGAGAAATTCATGCAAGTTTTTCACAATACTCTATTAGGCTCAGGATTAGATAATATTGTGTACGGTGCTGCTGTTAAAAATCCTGGGATGTCGTGGCTCGCACCTTTGGTATTTTGGTATCTGTACGTTAATAAATGTGCCGTAGACGGGAGAGTTGCAGTTAGCAATGCTGAGGAAGTTTATCAATATCCTTTTGCAGATACAGCAGTATCGCATTTACTATTTTTGGGTGTAGCAAAGAATGCGAGAAACTTCTCTCCCGATCGCCTATTTATTACCTGCCGAGTTCTGCGACGTTTCTCAGATATTGCCCTCGAAGCAGAGGAAATGTCTCCAGTAATCTCAGAAGGCGATGAAATTAAGCGAGTGATCGAGAACAATCCGAAAGATTGGACGGAGTTTATCGAGCAGCACATTAATAAGAAAAGAAAGCATTATCAGTCAACCAATCTAGATATAGACGACTACGGACCGTTCATTTATCTTTGTTCTAAAGTTGGCGTTTCTATGTGCTACGCTGCTCCCTCTTCTGCTTACGCATTGTTGTCAGGAAACAGCGGTATTTCAGCACATTTCTTGCTACCGCGACTGGAAGTCGCCATCAATACACAGCGATTGGAACAGGAGGCAGAACACCACGAACAAGAGTGTTTGGATGGTTTGCTTTCCTGGTTAGCGGCGGGACATATAGAGCTCGATCGCAGCCATACGCAATCAGGTTTTGATACGGGAAATCAAGAACATAGCCTTCCTATCCTAGTGCCTGATGTGATTGTTCGCGCCCATGAAGCTGCGACCTTTACCCGCGACAGGTTGGGTGAAGAGGTACAGGATCGCATTAGAGCACTGATTGCCGAATTGAGAAAACGTCTTGAAAAGGCACGCTGAGGATGTAGCAGCCTGATTTTCTCAGTATTGATGGTTAAATCGGGTCGCGATACAGCCAGTGTCCATGCTGTCAGGGTTTTGAGAAATCCGCAATTACAAGGGCAAACAGACTTGACACCTACATCAATTTTTGCAATAATTATTTCTTGTAAGTGATATTGCAGCAAGCAGCGACAAATAGCTTCCGAAAAGCGATTGTCCGATCTGTTGCAGCTTGGCAATGAAAAAGCCAGCCCTAGCGATTGCCGTCGCGGGTGTCTGGCTGAAGTTCAATTAATTAACTTAAAAGGAGTTTACCATGTCTAAACACAAGGTAGCTGACTCGGCTTTGCTGTCAAATGTCGATTTGACTCCAACGCAAATTTCCACCAAACTCAGCCAGCAGACAAGAAAAAAGATTTCCTGCATCAAAGTCAACGAGACTTTGGAAAAACTGGGCTTGCAGCAAAAATTAAAGAGCACAGGAGGTAAGTGGCAGTGGCAACTGACAGAAGAAGGCAAAAAATACGGACGAGTCTATAAAGTAGAATCCAGTTATAGCAACTGGAGTGGCAATCAAGTTAAGTGGGGCGAAGAAATTATCGAGCTACTTAAGCAAAACTTGTTAAAGGTGACTGTTTAGCGATCACTCTCTACGTTCACTCGACAAACGCGATCGCTCCTTTCTATTCTAAAGGGGCGATCGCCTCAAGAGTTATTTGAAGATATTAATCTGGCAACCCAAATTTTTGGTCACTCTTCATCATCTAACTCGATCCCCGCTTGACGCAGTTTTTCGGCCAATTTTTCAGCGCGGAGTCGTTCGCGATCGCCCCGCTGGCGTTCTTGTTCTACTCGTTCTTCCGACCACAGCAACAACTCGCCTTCTGCATCCCACCATCTCAACCAACAGCCTGTTCTCCCTTCGTGGGTTCCTTCCCAAACTCCTAAAAACAAGTTTAATCCCGGTATCCAATAACGTCCATTTTCATCGGGTTTTTGCAATTTGTAGTGATCTGATTCTAAAGCGTAAACTTCTAAATGAGCTGTTTTTGCTCGGAATATGACGTATCTGGGGACTTTGATTACTTGCTCGTAAAAATACCACTTTCCCACCCGCGACGTAAATTCAACGGAGTATTCTTCTCCATAGGTTTCTGAAAGAAATTCCATCACGATTTGGGGGATGGTTCCTTCTGTGTGTGGCGTGTAACTACGGCGTATTTGAGAGACATTTTTTGGATTGACTGGTTTCACGTACATCCAATCTGGTGATTTGCAAATAATGCGCTGTTCGTCGCTGCTTGAACCTGGGAAACTTATGCCGGCACACAAAGCAAAGTTGGAAACAATTAAGGCATCCTGCATTAATTCAGGAAATCCTGTTAGCGGCTGGCGCAAAGCGGCGGCTAATAATGGTTGGCTTTCGTCTTCCACGGGGTCGTCTGGTAGTTGAAAATCTTCTGGTAGTAGCGGCCAGGTGATTGTGATTTGTGTTTTATAATTTTTAGTTGCTACAGACATAGTTTATCAGAGGTTAAATGTTTTAATGTTTAAATTATATCTTTTGGTTTTTGGGATTCATGTTAATGGCGAGGCAGATCCAAAGGATCTGGCTTGCCAAGCAGAGCTAATTAGTAACGACTTAAGCCGACAGTCCGCCAGGGGTTGAAACCCCTGGCTAATAGCGAAAGTCCTCTTAAGAGGACTGAGAAGAAGACTGTTAAAATAATTAGTCCTCTTTAGAGGACTTTAGCTTTGAGGCAGGGAATTCATTCCCTGCCGGACTTAATATGCAGCTATGATCCTCTGCTGTAGTTCGGTGGTCATTGCTAGTAGTTCTGATTGGGCGATCGCACTTTGTTCACCACTCGCCAACCACTTCAATTGTACCGTCTCGTTTTCAGCTTCCGCATCTCCCAAAACTAAACACGCAACAGCACCACTGCGATCGGCCCTTTTAAACTGTTTTCCGAAAGCACTACCGCTCAAATCTATCTCTACGCTAAACCCGGCACTTCGCAATTTTTGAGCTAACAATACCGATTGCTGTTCGGCTTTTTCGCCCCTGGATACCAAATAAAAATCCTGCTTGGGCGCGGGCAAAGGTTGCAACTTTTGCAGTAGGATAATCAACCTTTCGATACCCATTGCCCAACCGACTGCCGCCGTATCTGGGCCGCCCAATTCCTCGACTAAACCGTCGTACCTACCGCCGCCGCAAACTGTGGCTTGCGCTCCCAAATCGTCGGAGATAATTTCAAAGGCGGTGTAGGTATAGTAATCTAAACCGCGCACTAATCTGGGATTTAACTGATAGCTAATTCCTAAATTTGTGAGCATTTGCTGCACTTGCTCGAAGTGCGATCGCGACTCGTCGCCCAAATATTCTAAAATGCTCGGCGCACCAGCTACAATTTCTTGAGTGCGCTGATTTTTGCTGTCCAAAATCCGCAGCGGATTGCGAGTTAAGCGGTCTTGAGAATCGGCGTCTAATTCGTCTTTGTGCGGTGTAAAATAATCGATCAAAGCTTGGCGGTAATTTTGTCTGTCTTGCTTATTTCCGACAGAGTTAATATCGAGTCGCAAATTTTTTAAACCGATAGTTTGCAGGATATCACAGGCGATCGCAATTACTTCGACATCCGCACGAGGATTCGCACTCCCCAAGACTTCCACGCCAATTTGATTAAACTGCCGCTGTCTTCCCTCTTGCGCGCGTTCGTAGCGAAACATCGGCCCCGCATACCACAGACGCTGCACGTCTCCCGCCGCGTACAAACTGTTTTGAATAAAAGCTCGAACTACTCCGGCTGTGCCTTCTGGTCGCAAAGTAGTCGATCGATCGCCCTTATCCTTAAAAGTGTACATTTCTTTGCCCACAACATCGGTAGCTTCGCCAATGCCACGTTCAAATAAAGATGTCTGTTCAAAAATTGGCGTCCGAATTTCTCGATAAGCCGCTTTTTTCAAAATTGTTCTAGCGACTTCTTCTATATTTTGCCAATATTCAATTTCAGCGGGCAAAATATCCCGCGTTCCCGGTAAAGTTTTAATTGCACTCATTTTGTTAGTCAGTTGTCAGTTGGCAGTTGTCAGTTGTCATTAGTAATAGTCATTAGTTATTAGTTAACAGTCAACAGTCAACAGTCAACAGCTAACAATTCCCAATAACTAATGACTTAATAATTCCCACGCTCCGTAACGATCGCCATAATAAGCCAAAATGCGATCGACCCGCTCGCGACCTGCCAAATCGAACCCTTCAGGATACTGTATCCACAAACCCCCAACTTGGCTGTCGTAGTAATCAAACCGCTGCGACTGCTGCGGAATTAAACCGGTTTGCACCCCTTCAACTTGACGCAAATGGGTCGCCACTTCGCGATACACCGCCAGCGGCAATCCAGGGCTTTGAATTTGATAGCGGAGTTGTTTTTCTTGTGCCGTTTGCATCATTTCTTTGCCTGTCCCCAACCAAAATCCCTACTTAAGATACTTCTTTATCGATCGGCCGCGGTAAAGGGCAGCAGTTAATATTGTCCAAACATACCTTTCCCCACTGCAACGCCCAGCGTACAAGGGTAACTCGATTGTCAGCCCGCGTCTTGTTCAAGATATTGCTAATGTGGTTGTCAACAGTACGCTTGCTAATCTCTAGCTTTTCGGCGATTTTCTCATTAGTCAATCCCGCCGCTACTAACTCTACCACTTGCAATTCTCTGTCCGACAGGGTGACAGGGGTTCCAGAGACAATCCCACTCATAAATTTTTCCTATGTCTGCATATTTACCTATCTACAATTCTAAAGGATGAGGGATCAAGTATGAAGAGAAAATTAAATTTGCTGTGCTACTCTTTCGGGCCCGAAGCACCAACTCGCTTGCAGAATCGCCAGGAGTGCAAACCCAGCGCTGACACAGCATGAGTCGCACCGACTTGCACTGCTGGCACCGGAGGGTGGCGGGTGATCCCTTTACCTGCGCGCATCTGACATCCGGGCAAAACCCGCAGATGTTTTCAGGTAAAACAACTGATACGCCCGCACTGCACTTGTGCGTTGAGAGAGTAACTGCCAATATCACTAAGTCTGATATTATAGGAGCAGCCATAAAAAAATAGCTGGCAATTTTTCTGGGATGGGTTAAAAATCATTATTGACCTGTCTACTGCTGGTCTAAAATCTCAAATCTAAAATCTAAAATTCCTATGACTTATCCTCGCGTTCTATGTCTGGGTGAAGTTTTATTTGATTGTTTAGCAGACAAACCAGGAGTCTCTCTCGAAGAGGTAGAATCTTGGACGGCATATCCCGGCGGAGCTCCTGCTAATGTTGCCTGTGCTTTGGTTAAATTGGGGACGGCGGCGGGATTTATCGGTGCTGTAGGTGGGGATGAATTGGGGAATTCCCTAGTGCAGGTATTGCAAGAAGTAGGGGTTGATCTTGCTGGATTGCAGCGACATCCAAGTGCGCCGACGCGACAAGTTTATGTCTTGCGGAATGAAGCGGGCGATCGATCTTTTGCCGGTTTTGGCAAATTTGATACTGCGGATTTTGCTGACACCCGCCTCCTCGCTGCACAACTACCCGAAGTGCTGTTTGAAAATGCCGAATATTTAGTGCTAGGCACTTTAGAATTAGCTTATCCTGAAAGTCGAGAGGCGATCGTCCGAGCGATCGAACTAGCAGAACAATATGACGTTAAAATTATACTTGACATCAATTGGCGTCCCGTATTTTGGCCAAATCCAGACGAAGCAAAAGCGCGCATTAGAAAAATCTTAAAAAAAGTTGATTTTGTCAAGTTATCTGAGGAAGAAGCCGAATGGTTGTTTGACACTACCGACGCTGGAGCTATTACCTACCGTCTCGATTCTGTAGAAGGCGTTTTGGTAACAGCAGGCGAGAAAGGTTGCGCTTATTGTATCTCGGAAAATGAAGGAAAAATCCCCGCATTTACAGTAGATGTTGAGGATACAACAGGTGCAGGCGACGCATTTCTGGCTGGTTTTGTGCGACAGTTGTGCAAGCAGGGAATTAAGAATTTAGCCGATCCAAAAATAGCCCAAACAATTGTAACTTATGCCAGTGCGGTAGGTGCGATGACAGCGATGAAACCCGGGGCAATTAGAGCTCAACCTACTGGGGCTGAAGTAGAAGCTTTCTTGTATTTGTACAAAAATTAGGGCCGCAAACCTATCAGCCTGGAAACGGAGAGGAGGCTAAATGTGGTTCAGAAACTCGGTTAATCAGAAAAAATAACTCTTATACTAAATCCGCCTTAAAAAACCTCAATCCGGCTGTTTGAAATCCATACTATATAGCAATCCTTGCAGGAGTCGTAAATTTTTTACCCCAGCGCAACCCTCTCCGAACCCGCTCGGGAGTAAGAAATTCACAAATGATGCGAGGATTGTTATACAAACTCTCCTTCTAGCTGAGAAAAACTAAGAAATCAAGGGGTATTTAAGTCAGATTTGGTATTAGAGGTTTTATTGTGGGCAATTAACCGCACCTCAGATAATTTTTAATTTGGCGCAAGATTAACTCTAACGGCTGCGAAGCATCTATGATAATTGCATCTTCAGGTTCTTCGAGACTGTCTAACTGACTTAACAGCAAATCTGCTTTCATGTAGTGATTTTCGCGAGTTTTTAACCTTGTGGCTAATAGCTGAAAAGAACATTTTAGATAAACTATCTTCATTCGCTTGTGGTCTCGGTAGAGCATTTCGCGGTAAGATGTTTTTAAAGCAGAACAAGCCAAAACCACATTTTTATTTTCTAACAGCCACCTGTCTATTGTAGCTTGCAATTGTAATAGCCAAGGAAGGCGATCCGCATCTTCTAAAGGAATGCCCCGACTCATTTTCTCGATATTAGCTGATGGGTGAAAATCGTCGGCATCGCTGAAATCCCAATTGAGAGATTGCGCCAGCAACTTGCCAACAGTAGTTTTCCCAGAACCTGAGACTCCCATCACGATCGTAATCATGGCGCATATTTACCGAATACTTGCAATTTTATCAACTTGTGCGATCGACAAACCGGGTTTATTAAGTTGCAGGATGAATTCTACCACCATAAAAAATTCAATAAACCCGGTTTGTTTCTGATTTTTGCTCAAATTTCTTCCATAGTGGGTTTAATGAAATTATAAGCCAAAACGCCGATAATTCCACCTATCACTGGGAATACAATAAACGCCCACAACTGTTGGATTGCCCATCCGCCTTGAAAAAGTGCGACACCGATACTTCTAGCGGGGTTAACTGAAGTATTGGTTACGGGAATTCCGACTAAGTGAATCAAGACCAGCATCAAGCCGATGGGAATTCCGCCCAAACCGACGGGATAATTGGGATGGCTAGTACCCATGATTGTAAATAACAGAAAAGCAGTTAGTACAATTTCTGTCAATGCTGCTGCCAAAAGTCCGTAACCAGTGGGAGAATGTTCTGCAAAACCGTTAGATGCAAATCCCGAAGCAGCCGCATCAAAACCGGGTTTTCCTGATGCTATCATGTACAAAACAAGACCGCCTAAAATTCCCCCTACAATCTGACCTCCTATATAATAAGGAAGCAAAACAGCATCGATCAGTTTGGCAACTACTAAACCGATGCTTACCGCCGGATTAATGTGGCATCCAGAGATAGGGCCGATGGTATAAACCATGATTAAGAGGGATAGACCAAAAGCGATCGATACTCCCAAAAATCCGATTTTGTCTCCAGCTAAAACCGCACTGCCGCATCCACCTAATACCAACACAAAAGTACCAAAAGCTTCAGCAACCCCAATCTTTATTTTTTTGTTCATACTCATAATTATCTGAAGTTTGTGATGGTTCAATTTCACATCAATATGAGTTCTAAGTATAAAAAATAGAACTCGAATTTGTTTCACTCAGCGCAACAATACTAATCCAAATCATTAGCAATGTGTAGCTCTAATTTTCAGAAATTGTATGGGTTTAACTGAGAATGCGAAATTTGGAATCGATAAATTAGCTCAAACATACTCTATTATGTAAAAAATGTCAAGACATAGCTAATTATTCGTCTAAATTGTGCAATTTTATGTATTCAATTCACAACAATTAACTTGACTTCTTCCCTAATTCGGCGATCGTAATTTTACTTATTGTTGCTGATTATCCGATCGCACTTGCAGCTAAAACATCACTGCTAACCGGCTGGTACATCGGGCCTTGGAAGGGGCGGAAGCCTTGCTGGCAATCGGCAGTCATCTTGCACAGCAAGCGGAAATTTAGCGGCGTTGGGGGTTGATTGAGATGATCGACTTCTACGCGAACCAATTCTCGATGCTGCGAAATAATTTCAAAAATATCATCCACCAGATAGCGCTGACAATAGCCGACAATCCAGTGATCTTTAGTACACAGAAGCAGACGGGAAGCGCGCGGATTTTGAAATTCGTGGGCTAAATACAAAAGTTCGCCCACTTGAAGCCGATTAATCCGTTCAATTGCCGACTTTGAAAGGTATCGCAGTCCATCTGCAAAAAAATGGATAAAGTAACGTCCATTTTCATCTGGTTCGGGACAAGGGAACACCTCAAATTTATCAGTTGCCCGTTTGCCTCCGCTGCGCGCCAATAAAGCAATTGGGTCATGTTCGTGTTCAGGGATATTCAACCACTGTACAAATTCCTGGTAGTCAGGGCGCGATCGCGCCATCACTCGATTAGAAAACAACGAAAACAGTTTCTGTGAAGTGTAAACATTATTGAAATCCGGGAAAGATGGCAAAGGCAGAAACCCGCACTTAAGTTTCGCCTCTAAAACACCATTTGTATAATTGAACTGGTATTCTTTACCGTTAAATGTCAATCGACCAATCGGAAACCAAGAACCGCTGCGCGGGCTTTGCCAAGCCAAAAATAGTGTTTTCAAAGTAAATCTCCTGTCAATTCAAGTAGGGTGCACAGTGCGTACTGCACAAACACAACTCACCTACGTGGCTTAAAAAATGTTTACCCGATCGACCCTTGACACTTTCCTCTCAAAATGAGAGTATAAGTATACAAACAGGACTTATACCAAATCCGAGTTTACCACCCCTGTTATAAATATTCCGTCATTGCGAGGGAAGCGAAGCAATCGCTTGCGTCTCGGCGATTGCTTTGCTTCCCTCGCAATGACAATAAAGGGGATGCCTAACCCGGATTTGGTATTACCCTGCATAACCGAACTTTGAGATCACCTGTAGAGTTCTGGTGGACAGCGATCGCTCTATATAGCAATCCTAAATCATTTGTGATTTTTTCACTCCCTCCCCTTACCAATGGGAGGGTTGGGGTGGGGTAAAAAGTTTACGACTCCTGCCAGGATTGGTATAGATAAAATCTGTGAGTAAGTCCTGTATAAAGTGATGGAATAAGCCACGTTAGGGAAGGGAAAGAGATGCAAGACAAAACCACCAAAAAAGTCAAAACAAATGCACCTAATTTCGCTCCGCAACCTCCGTAATGATGCTGCTAAATACCTGGATGTCAAAAACCAAATTGAGATTTGGAAAGAAACTGTCAACAAAGCGGAATGGCAGAATTTGGAGGATGTTCGCAAAATTTATCGGGATGCCGAAGCCGTAGGAAACTTTACCGTCTTTAATATCAAAGGCAACGACTATCGCCTGATTGTTGGGATTAACTATGAGAACCAAACTGTTTTCTACAAATATTTCCTAAGCCACTCTGAATACGACAAAGAAAAATGGAAAAATGACCCTTACTTTTGACCGAACGACTTACAGCAACTTGCTCGCAGAAATTGCTCCCAAGGCGATCGAAACTGAAGAAGAATACGATCGCCTCCTGGCAGTTGCAGAAAGGCTAACATTTGCTAAAAACCTCACTCCAGAGGAGAAAGTTTTATACAAGTTATTAGTCACTTTGATAAAAGTTTACGAGACAGAAAACTATCCCATAGACAAATCCGAACCTCATGAGATTTTGCAACATATCATGGAATCCAGCGACACCCGCCAAGCAGACTTGGTAGGTATCATTGGATCTAGCGGCGTAGTATCTGAAGTTGTGAACGGCAAGCGATCCATTAGCAAAGCACAAGCTAAGGCACTCGGCGATTATTTTCAAATCTCACCTAGCTTGTTCATTTAATTTAAGATGAATCGATCGGTTACAATCTAATTCCATGTCTTGTAGGGGCGGCTTGGGCGACAATAATCGCCTAGAATCGACAATACAATAAACCCGCCCCGCCCCGATCGAGACTAATCTATCGAACATAATATAAGGTGCGTCATATCCGAAACCCTCGATTAATTCTAGAGTGAAAGTCTGACGCACCCTACAACTGGTAAAAGCAACTATCTAACACAGGAATTCGCGCGGATCGGTGACATACCCAGTCAGGGCAGACGCCGCCGCCGTATAAGGCGAAGCTAGATAAACTTGCGCTTCTTTATTCCCCATGCGGCCGGGGAAATTGCGGTTAGTTGTAGACACGCAAATTTCAGGTTCATTCATCCGCCCGAAAGTATCTTTCGGGCCACCCAAACAAGCGGCGCAAGAAGGCGCCGCGGGTTCGATGCAACCGGCAGCTAAGAAGATTTCCGAAAGCGTTTGACCATCGTATTTTGTGAGAAACAAATCTTCGTAAACTTTCTGAGTTGCTGGTACTAAATAAGTCGGAACTTTGACTTGATTTCCTTTCAGAATGCGGGCCGCATTCAGAAAGTCGGAGGTTTTGCCGCCGGTGCAGGAACCGATGTAAACTCGATCGATCTTGACATCGCGGCAGTTGCGGGCTAAGTCGCGGTTGTCGGGAGAGTGCGGTTTGGCGACGACTGGTTCTAATTTGCTGACATCGTAGGTGCGATCGCTATAAAATTTAGCATCCCCATCGCTGTAAAATGAATCGAAAGGTTTGTCAGTCCGCGAAGTAACGTAATCAAACGTAGTTTTGTCGGGCGCAACCGTGCCGTTTTTACCACCAGCTTCAATCACCATATTGCACAGCGTCATCCGTTCTTCCATCGTCAAACGCTCAACTGTATCGCCCGCAAATTCCATTGTCCGGTAGTTAGCACCGGCCACGCTAATATCACCAATAATCTGCAAAATCAGGTCTTTTGCTAACAAATAATCCGGCAGTTCACCGTTGAACACAAAGCGCATGGTTGCCGGAACTTTGATTAACAGTTTGCCGGTTCCCATGATAAAAGCCGCGTCTGTATTGCCGATACCGGTGGCAAATTGTCCGAAAGCGCCGGCATTGCAGGTGTGGGAATCTGTGCCGAAGAGCACTTCGCCCGGTCTGGTGTGGCCTTCTTGTGCTAAGGCGATGTGGCAAACTCCTTTGTAGTCGGGATTTGCTTTGAAGTCCGATCGATCCGTGATGTCGTAAAAGTATTTTATCCCTTGTTCTTGGGCAAAATCGCGGAGAATATCGACGTTGCGGTTAGCGCGTTCGTCGTTGGTGAAAATGTAGTGGTCGGGAATGAGGACGATTTTGTCAGGGTTCCAGACTTTCGCATTCTCACCGAATTCGCGTTTGAAAACGCCGATGGTGCCGGGCCCGCAGACATCGTGGGTCATCAACACGTCTGTTTCTACCCAGATATTTTCTCCGGGCTCGACTTTAGTGCGCCCTGATGCTTTGGCTAATATTTTTTCGGTCAGAGTCATTCCCATAGTGCGATCGCTCTTTTTTATTAGATGCTACAAGTGTATTGTAAGCGAAACATCGCCTGATATTGACAGGTAATTTATCAACTCAACATTTTCTTCAATCTTAAATCTCAAATCTCAAATCGATTGACTGTCACTTTCTTTTTCGCCGATCGCCAATCTCTACAATAGCCAATACTGCCATTAACACAAAATTAAAAATTATGCAAGTCACTCGATTATGCGACTGGTAACTAACAGCTAGTGACTGTTATTGTTAGTAATTAATTAAGAAAAGCAACTTATATCAGGGACTGTCAAAAAATATCAGAGTGCATTTCTACATTTGTAGACCTTAACAAGAGTGAAATGAGCTAGATACCTGCACCGCATGAGTATCTGGTTTCGCCATTTTCACCCTGTATGCCAATGGAGATAATTCCCATGAATTCACAGACACCAAAGCGTCAGCGCGCAGTTATTTTGACATCTGAAGGTATTGATAAATTCCCAGCAGCAAAAGCTGAGGCCAAAAGTTACGAAAATTGCTACCAAAATTATACTCTCGAAGCTTTAGGCGATCGCACTAACACAGAGTCAGATAATTTCATTAAGGTATTAGTCAAGCAAATCTTGGATCGGGTAGGGGCGATAGTTGTGGAGATTGCAGGGCAGGTGCAATTCATGACTCAACGCGCCGAACAACTGTTGAATCAGTATTTTTTATCCCGCGCCCCGCACTCATTGCCAGAACTCTTACAACATTGGTTCAAGCAACAGATATCGCGACTCACCTTCACCGGCGATATTCCATCTAGCTGTTTACCATTGTACATTCAGCAAGCAGGAATACAGTTGATCGTCCGTCTGATTCCAGATCCCATCAACCAGCAACATCTCTTGCTGTTGGAGGAAGAAGAACTGCAATCATTCTCTATTTCGACCCTGGAATCGCTAGGACTCACCAAACGCGAGGCGGAGGTTTTATTCTGGATTGCCAAAGATAAAAGCAATGCAGGAATCGCTAAAGTGCTCGGTTGCAGTGAAGGAACAGTGCGAAAACATCTGGAGCATCTTTACGGGAAACTAAGCGTACAAACTCGGACTGCTGCTGTGATGGTGGCTATGGAAAAATTGGGGTTGTTTAACGGGAAATTTGTTGCAATATCTTCATAATCCTATACGCAGATCGTCGTATTGTTCCCCAAGTTTATGTTGAAGAGAATTAGAGCATACACAAAGCCAACAGCCTAACTGTAGTTGCTGTTTGGCGGAGGTGTCTAATTGACAACAACTCAAACCTAAATTAAGGATTTTGCCATGGATACTATGGAAAAGCTTGTTCTACCTCATAACCTGACCACTCTTAACGGGTGCATTGTCGATCTGGAGTCTAAGATTGGTGATATGCAACTGGTCAAGGGAGTCAAACGTTCCGCGTCAGTGAGTGCCATAACCGCTAGTCGCCTCCCCGAAATCGTTATTTACGACCATATTGACTTTGGAGGGGCGAACGCACGCACTAATCTCAATTGGTACTATGTTGGCGACTGGTGGAATGATAGAATCTCTTCCATTGTTATTGCCTCTGGAGTATGGCAGTTCTTCCAGCATTCGCACTACGAGGGAGCAAGCTGGGTGCTTGGTCCCGGCTACTACCGCTGGGTTGAGTCTGCCAACATCCCGAATGACATCATCTCATCATTCAAGTGTATCCAGTTGACTAATTAAAGCATCTTCTGTCGTAGGGTGCGTTACCGAACGCACCTCATTTGATAAGTAAGCCCTCCTAAAAAAACAGAATACCCAGATCCCGACTTCTTTAAGAAGTCGGGAATCTAAAGTGCGATCGCGTCTTACGTTTAATTAGAACAACTTAACGGTTGCGTAAGTTGTTGCAATATCTTCATAATTCTATACGCGGATCGTCGTATTGCTCTCAAAGTTTATTTTGAGGAATATGAGATAAAACGCTATACGGAGTCTGTAAACTATGCCCAACAAAAATCCACTACGGAGGTAAAAATGGAAACCAATAATGTAGATGCAACGGTCGATTTTGTCGATGTCGGTGTTCAGAAACAGGATTCGGCAGCTCGCGAAGGTCAATCTGATGCTAAACCAGGCATCGAAAATGAAACCTTGCTTCACACGCTACGCGCATCATCGATGTTCTCTGTGGAAAACAAAGAAGTTTTACCTCAAAAAAGCCAAGAAGATGCAACAGTCGATTTTGTTGATGTCGGTGCAATGAAACAAGATTCGGTAGCTCGCGAAGGTCAATCTGATGCTAAACCGGGCATAGAAAATCAAACATTTCTTCACACACTACGTGCATTATCGATGTTCTCTGTGGAAAACAAAGAAGTTTTACCTGAATTTACCCGTTCCAACACAGGGACATAGAACCGTATTCATTGGCAATTACTTATTGTAAGAGGTGGAATATGCTCACAATTTGCAACAAATATACATCTGGTGTTTGGGTAGCTATTATGTACTATCGTCCCAACTGCCCAGATGGTGGAAATTGGGCAAAAAAAGGTTGGTGGCGGCTCAATCCTGGCGAATGCAAAGTGGTATATGGGGGTAGTTTGCGTAGTCTGAATCGCTACTACTGCTACTATGCCGAGGCTGATAACGGAGCAAATTGGTCAGGGCCTTACGTAAGACCTGTCCCTCCACAAGCATTTGACTGGTGTGAGTGGACAAGCAGCACGCAGGCAACTAATGTAGGCTTCCGGTTGCTTGATATTAACAGTTACGACAATTTTACGCTGAATTTGACAGCATAAATCTCAGTGGCGTTGTCAAGTTAAATTTTTATTCTAAATTTAACTTGACAAATCTATCCAAGTATACCTCTCCAATAATCATTGTGGAACAGGCATCCTGCCTGTTCAAGACTGCCTTTTCTGGAGAAGTCTAATAGGAATCGTAACAGTTACGTAAGTTGTTGCAATATCTTCATAATCATATACGCGGATCGTCGTATTGCTTGCCAAATAAATTTGGATGATTATGAGATAGAAAGCAGTTATTCAGCTTCGGCATATAGCGAGAAACAACTTGCCCTTAATGTTAAATAACAAGGAAACAAACTATGTCTTCTACCACAGAAATTTTTGTATCGAATTCTCAGCTAGAGCTTCCCACAATTCAGGAAAGCCAAGAGGCTAACCTTGAAGAGGTTCGTCAACTGGGCGCGCCTCAAGATGGAGCTTCGCCCGCAATATTGTTTGGTAATGGCTACGCTTATCGCCATGACTGGGGATTCAAGAAAGGACAGCACATCTTGCCTCTCAATTGGGGCTTAATCACACCCAACTCTCTCGTCTTCGTTGCGCTCGGCGAAGGTGTTTCTCCAAATACCACGGCTGGAAAGAAGATCGGTGAGGCTCGATATACTCTCCATAACGTTTCCCCACAAAATGGTGTAGTCAAGATTTGGGTCAACATCGAGTGGGAACACAGCCTGATTCGGCTCTATGCTGACTATTTCGTATTCAACCCTTAGAAGCATGGATGAAATACAGGGCTGTTTCTTGACAAGTCACAGCCTGGGAATTCCATAAATCTCTTTGCCAACTCAACGCATTATCTAACACTGAATTAGAGGTATTTTATGTCTGAACAACCGAGTTTTCCCATCCCAGAAACTGCCCAAGCCGATGAAACAACAGGGCGTTACATTATTACTTTCCGCGAAGATGCAGTGACAGAAGGATTAGACCTCCTGAGCGACCAAACTGGTATCAGAGGACTGGCAAATGCTGCCGATTTCCCCGACTCTGCTCTAGACTTGAGCCAAATTGCAGCAGCAGGGGGAGCGGTGTTTCCTACTCTCGGCGTTGCCGTTGTTTCCTTAGACGAAGGGGGTTTAAGCAGCATCATGACATCAGCGGGAGAGGATTCGGCTATTCTGGCGATCGAGCCGGAGAGCACCTTCTACGCGATTGGCGATGGGTTGTCGGCAGACTACCTGCGGGGCTATCGCGATGCGGTGGATAACCTGTACGACAAAGCCACTAATACAGAGGTAGCAGACATCCAGAAACAAGAATGTTTTGCTGATGATACCGAGTTTACTTGGGGCCTGAAGGCGACGAAGGTGATGAAGTCTCTGTTGACTGGTAGTGGAATGAAAGTTGCTGTGCTGGATACGGGGATGGATCTCCAACATCCCGACTTCGCAGGCCGATCGATCGTATCGCAGTCCTTCGTACCAGGGGAGGACGTACAAGATGGCAACAGTCATGGTACCCACTGCATCGGGACAGCCTGCGGGTTCAAGGATCAGAACGGTCGCAGATATGGGGTCGCTCACAAATCGACCATTTATGTCGGTAAAGTGTTGAGCAATGCCGGTAGTGGCGCTGGTGCCTGGATTCTGGCTGGGATGGAATGGGCGATCGCCAATGGGTGTCAAGTGATCTCGATGTCTTTAGGAAACACCACTCGAACACCGTCTACTGCTTACGAAACTGTCGGCCGCCGAGCACTGCAAAATGGGTGTCTGATCGTGGCAGCCGCAGGCAATAACGGACGAACCGGAGGAACCGTCGGACAACCAGCCAATAGCCCGTCGATTATGGCTGTTGCAGCGATCGATAACTGCGTCCAAGTGGCTGACTTCTCGGCTACCTCTGAGCTAATTCAAGGAACTAAAGTCGATATCGCCGCTCCAGGAGTGAAAGTATACTCATCAGTGCCTATGAATAAAGGGCGTTATGCTGCTTACAATGGCACTAGCATGGCTACACCTCACGTAGCTGGCATCGCGGCCCTGTATGCCGAATCGACTGGTAAACGAGGTGCTGAACTTTGGCAATTGCTGACTGCCTATGCTATGGCACTACCATTACCATGTACTCGTGTCGGAAGTGGCTTAGTAGAAGCTCCGTAATGAAGAATATCCAAATCCCCGCAGCACTTTAAGCCTGCGGGGATTTAACAGAAGACAATTTACAATACCGCAATGGATTTGCTCCAAAGGATGCTAAATATGTCTGACGAACAAGTACAGCGCATCATAGTGACTGTTGACGACCAAAACATATCGGTAATTCAATCGGTTGTCACTGCCTTAGAATCGGCGGGAATGAAAGTGGAGCAGGTGCTAGCTGTTACTGGCATCATTACTGGAGAAGTTTCTCAATCGAAGCTAGAAGGACTAAAGAGCGTACCGGGCGTGGCTAGTGTCGAGATCGATCGAGAAATGCAGGCAATTTAAACTAATCAATCATTTAGGGGTTAGTAGATCCAGTTTTGCTAACCCCAAATAGCGAATGCCTTCCGGTGTCACATCAAAGCGACAGGGCAAAATCTCTACACCTTCACTAATCGCCTGTCTGAACAATTCTCCGTAAAGGCGATCGGCACTATCCCCCGGAGCAAAATCCGTACAATCCCCGCGATTAATAAAATACAGCATTACAGCCCTCGAACCCTGCCGCACCACTTCTATCAATTCTCTCAAATGCTTTTGTCCCCTCTCCGTCACTGTATCGGGAAATAAAGCTAACTCCTCTTTTACCCAAGTTGTATTTTTCACTTCCAGAAAAATCGGTTTTTCCTGACCCGTTAGCCAAAAATCCACTCTACTTTTTTTATCAGTGCCGTAAACAACCTCCGGTTGAATTAAACTGTAATTGCCCAACTCTGGAAACAATTTCAATTCCAAAGCTAATTTAACTACTCGATTTGGCAGCCCAGTATTAACTCCCACCCAAGTTGGCACAGTGTCGCAAACTTTAATTAATTCCCAAGTATAAGCTAATTTGCGTTTGGGATTGTCGCTGGGAGATACTAGCACTGGATTGCCCGGAATGTAAACACCAGTCATCGGGCCAGTATTCGGACAGTGCGCGGTGATTATTTCTCCCGAATCTAGTTCTATTTCTGCAAAAAATCGCTTGTAACGTTTGATGAGAATTCCGGGTAAAAGAGGAGGATATTGGTAAATTAAGCCAGTCATTCGATTTTAGATTTTAGATTTTAGATTCTCGATTGTAGATTGTAGATTTTACCTATAACCGAATACCTGGGTTCGCACTTCTTAAATAAGTCTGGGAGCTAACACAATCGATCATAAGTTATCAACTATATGTTATTTATCTGCTTTTCTCAACTCATTTGTTTCATCATTTTTAGAGGGTAGATTGTATATTGTAGATTTTAGATTGACGCATCATAGCACGAAAGGGCGGTTTGTAGTTAGGACGCATAGTCCCGATCGATTATTAAATTGCCGCAAGTCAGTAATATCGATAAAATTGGTATCAGCGCAATTCCCCCTAGAAGTTTTATGAGTTCATGATATGATTCTCCCGATTCGCGATTAAAATAAGTGAATCCTTTTAGCACTAGCGTTTGTAACCCTTTGTGTCCCAATTACAGAAGCCCTCTCGTTCCCTCGCAGGGATTGCCGGCATTGTCGCAGTCGCCACTCTAATTAGCAAAGTCTTTGGATTGGTGCGCCAAATTGCGATCGCCGCAGCCTTTGGAGTCGGTGTCGCCGTCGATGCCTACAACTACGCCTACGTCATCCCTGGTTTCTTATTTATTTTGCTGGGAGGGATTAATGGGCCATTTCACAGCGCCATAGTCAGTGTTTTAGCTCGCCGGGATAAAAAAGAAGCAGCACCCTTAGTCGAGACTATCACCACCTTAGTCGGGGGCATATTGCTGTTGGTAACAGTCGCTTTAATTATTTTTGCAGATCCAGCGATCGATTTGGTGGCACCGGGATTAAATAGGACAGCAGAAGGTTTACAAATCAAAGCAATTGCCGTCCAGCAATTTCGGATTATGGCGCCGATGGCGTTACTTTCAGGCTTAATCGGCATTGGTTTCGGCACTCTCAACGCTGCCGATATGTACTGGTTGCCTTCGATTAGTCCTTTATTTTCTAGCGTTGCACTTGTCGGCGGTTTAGGGATTCTCGCACTGCAACTCGGAGACAAAATTATTCAACCAGAATACGCACTAATTGGCGGCTTAGTGTTAGCTTGGGGAACTTTAGCGGGCGCAGTTTTGCAGTGGCTGGTGCAACTGGTGGCGCAGTGGCGCGCCGGCTTGGGAACGTTGCGCTTGCGGTTTAATTTTAAACGGCCGGGAGTGCAAGAAGTAATTAAGGTGATGGTTCCTGCGACCTTATCATCAGGAATGCTGCAAATTAATGTCTATACTGACCTATTTTTCGCATCCTACATCCCTCAAGCTGCCTCTGCGTTGGGTTACAGTGGCTTGTTAGTTATGACGCCTTTAGGGATCATTTCTAATGTAATTTTAGTGCCATTTCTACCCATATTTTCTCGCCTCACCGATCCGAGAGATTGGCCGGAATTAAAAGATCGAATTCGTCAATCTTTAATTTTGACAGCCATGACGATGCTGCCGCTGAGCGCTTTAATGGTAACACTTGCTGGGCCGATCGTCCGCGTTGTTTACGAACGCTATGCTTTTGATCGAGAGGCCTCGCTGTTTGTCACGCCGATATTGATGGCTTACAGTATTGGAATGTTTGTGTACTTAGGACGCGACGTTGTGGTACGGGTATTTTACGCTTTGGGAGACGGAGAAACGCCTTTTCGCATCAGTATTATCAATATCTTTTTAAACGCTCTTTTGGATTATTTGTTGGTAGGAGCCTTTGGCGCGCCCGGATTAGTTTTGGCGACGGTGGGAGTGAATCTTCTTTCGATGATTATGCTTTTGTACTTTTTAGATAAAAAGCTGGGTGGTCTGCCTTGGGGGCAGTGGGGTTTACCTTTTCTGGGGTTAACTTCTGGCAGTTGTCTAACTGCTTTCGTTACCTTGGCTACTCTGCAAGGCTGTCAAAGAGTTTTGGGTACTGAAGGTTTGGTAATTCAATTAGTGCAGTTGAGTGTGGCAAGTTTTGTAGGGTTAGGGGTTTTTGCCGTGTTTGTCAGTCAGATGAAGTTGCCGGAAGTTGATATGTTTGTCGATCGTATTCGGGGGCGTTTTCGCAAATAAAATTGTCGGGGCGGGTTAAGGGCGAAATACCAGACACAACGCCCACAATCTGCGTACAAAACCCGCCCTTTACTTTACATTTTCCGTTGAAATTCCTCAAGAACATCCATCAATTGAACTTGACACTGCATCGGAATTAAATCAGCCAGTGGCACTTCCCGCTTGCCGCCACCCAACTTGACTGGAATTCCTTGCAAAACTTGTCCAACTTTGTCAGCATCTAAATTGCCATCTTCCAGCATGGAATAAAGCTGTTGGGCAACAACGGTATGCAGGTGAGCATCATTGAGATACAAATGCCACTTGGCAATGTCAATGTAGACATTTTCGCCGATTTCGGCTGCTAAGGATTCGATCGCCTGTGTAGTATTAGCCATATCAAAAAAGCCGAAAGTTATTTGTTATCAATCAAAAGACTTAACAAATCGTCGCCAACTGCCTTCAGCCAGAATCTTTGGTGAGGGGCGAATAATCGGCGATCGCAAAATGGTAAATCGCGTGGGCCAAAACTACTAGAGCCCATCCACCCGTTACCGAAATTGCCCAAGGCCAATCAGCCTTTTGCAAATTGTGAACAAACCACAAACCAGAATTGGTAGCAGAAAAAAGACCGACGTGGATAGCAAAATTCATCCGGTCATCTAAGCGGCGGTACTCTGGATCATTGCGATCGGGTTTGCGGGGCCAACGAGGAGGCATAGTTTTTCACTTGATATTAGTAGTTCTGTGCCTATTTTAATCATAAGTGCAGCTTTTTGAATGCTGCATCCCTCTTTCGGCAGGAAACTTATGCCTCTACATTTTCATAGTCTCCAGACTTGCCGCCACTTTTACTCACCAGGCGAATCGATTCAATGGCGATCGACTTTTCCAATCCTTTCGCCATATCATACAAAGTCAGCGCCGCCACCGAAACCGCCGTCAGCGCCTCCATTTCCACCCCTGTTTCCGCCTTAATTTTCACCGTCGCCCGAATTTGATACCCCGGCAACCCAGCATCCGGCATCACCTGCACCTCCACGCTACTCAGCGGCAGAGGGTGACACAGAGGAATCAAATGTGCAGTCTGTTTCGCCGCCATAATTCCAGCCAGCCTTGCAGTGCCCAACACATCACCCTTCGGCGCATTCCCCGCCTCAATCGCGGCAAAAGTCTCCGGCAACATCCGCACCCGGCCTGCAGCCACAGCTTGCCGCACAGTCGGCACCTTCGCCGAAACGTCCACCATTTGGGCTTCCCCGCTGTTGTCGAGGTGAGTTAGCTGTGCCACATCGGGCAATTTAGAAAAAGTTTGCGAAAGGTCTTGCATTATTTTGGTAATGGTGTTACTGTTAGATTCTGTGAGAAAAGAACTTAATCAATTTTAGATTAAATCTGAACTCTACAGGGGCTTGTAGCTTAGTTGGATAGAGTGCATGGCTACGAACCATGAGGTCGGGGGTTCGAATCCCTCCAAGCCCACTACTAAAAGTTATGAATTTTGAGTTTTGAGTTGTGAATTAAGAAATTAATTCGACTCACCACTTAAAACTCATAACTTTTTTAATTTGGTACGTTTACTGATTCAAAGCATAAATATCTTTGCCTCGACCGATCGCAAATTTCATCGAATTAGACAAGCCCTTGCTAGACTGAGTAATAAAAACCAGCAAAGCCAAGCCAGCAAGGCCAGCAGCAAAACCAAACATATTTCTGTAGCCAACTTGTTCAGCAACAAAGCCTAAAGTCGGGCCAGCAATCGCAATTCCCAAATCAAATCCGCCAATACAAAGCGAAAACAAGCGGCCCCTTTCATGAGGTTCGCACCTGTCAGACATCAGTGTTACCATCATCGGCAAAACCGTACCGCCCGCGCAACCTTCAACCAAAGCTGCGATTAAAAAAGCACTGCTGTTGTTAGCAAAATACAACAATAACATAGATACGGCATAACAGATTAAGCCGCCAGAAATAAACAAGCCGCGACCGTATTTGTCCGAAGCCCGTCCCGTGACCACTCGTATCCCGAAACTGGCGATAGCCGCCGTAGAATAAAATAATCCAGGATTCAAATTAGCCTTAGTTTCTTGGATAAACAAAGGCATAAAAGTGCTCAAAGTTCCAAATACTAAACCAACCACCAATAACACTAAAGCCGGAATCCGCACTCTAGGATTCCAAAGCATTTGCCAGTATTTTTGGCTATTTTTGTCCTCAGATAGCGAGTCCGAGAGTGTTAAATCTGCAAAATTAGGTTCCGCAACTTTGCAGGTAAAAAATATAGCCATTGCAGCGAAAGCCGCCGACATCGCAAACAAAGGAGTATAACCAACCCAAGCTTGCACAAATCCGCCAATAGCCGGCCCAACTGCTAAACCAATAGGATTCACCAAGCTCATGTAACCGATTAATTCGCCCCGCTTTCCTGGCGGCGACAAATCTGTTACCAAAGCGCTGTAAGCTGTAGTAAAAGCGGCGATACTAATGCCGTGAAAAATCCGAATAAGTAACAGTAAGGGGATAGATTGAGCTAACAGGTAGCCAAAAGGGGCGATCGCAGCGACTAACGCACCTAGAAGCAAAACTTGTTTTCGACCCCTGCTGTCGGCTATTTTACCCAACTGCGGCCTCGATAGCAAAAGTCCGATCGCAAATGCACCCATCACAAAGCCAATTTGCTGTTTTGTGCCACCCACAAATTGAACATACAGCGGCAAAGTTGGCAGTAGCGAAGCCAAACTCGACCAGAATAGCAGGCCTGCGGTGAATAAAGTCAGTAAGCTGCGTCTGGGTTGGGGATCGATGTCCCTAAAAATATTCAAGATGCTAATTCCCTTTAAATCTTCCGAGTGCACTCAAAGTAAGTTCGAGTTTCTCTATCATTGTGTTACAAATTCTTAAGATTTGCACCAAAAAAGTTGATATTCGACTCAGTGTCAACTGTCAACCGTCAACCGTCAACCGTCAACTGTCAAAAAAGAGCATTTTTACCAATCAACCTCAGCCCTTTCCTCCACCACCCGTTCATAAACCCACTGGGTTTCCATCGCCAACTTCGGCCAACTAAACCGGCGTTCCAAATCCTCATAAGCATTGTCAACCAACCACTGCGCGTAACCCGGATTTTTCAACACCTCCAAAATTCCCCAGGCCAAAGAATCCCGATTGTTTGCCTCAGTAACAACGCCTGTTTTAGTGTGCAGCACCACCTCTGGAAGTCCGCCCGCATCCGAAACCACCACAGGCACTCTTGCAGCAAAGCTTTCTAACGCTACAATACCAAAAGGTTCGTAAAGACTGGGAAAAACCGCACAGTCAGCCACCGTCTGAAATTTGTCAAGATGTTCCTCAAACATGAACCCAGTAAAATAACACTTATTCCAAATTCCTAAATGCCAAGCTAAATGTTTGAGATGGTCTGTATTGCCGCCACCAACAATTACAATTTTCGCTTTACCCCCCATTTCCCAAATTACTTTAGGTGCCGCATTTAAAAATACACCAATGCCTTTTTCATAGCTAATTCTTCCTACATAATAGACAATTTTCTCATCATCAGCAGCAAACCTTCGGCGGAAATCCATCGCGTCAAATTCGTGCCACCGGGGCTTTTTATCCGATCGGATTCCGTTGTGAATTACCTCTATTTTGTTCCACGGAGTCGATAGTACCCGTTCGGCTTCCCGCCGCATATAATCACTACAAACAATTACTCGCCAAGCGTTGTAAGCGAGGTCGTTTTCCTTGGCGTTAATGTAGCGCTGCCCGTCATTGTGGATACCGTTGAAGCGCCCATATTCGGTGGCATGGATGGTGGCAATTAGCGGTACTTTAAAGGTATGCTTGAGGGCGATCGCCGCATCTCCCACTAACCAATCGTGAGCGTGGATGATATCAAAGGGGCCTTCCTCAAGCATCAGTTTCCCGCCTTGGTGGCCCATGCTTTGGTTGAGGTTCGCCACCCAGTGAAAAAAGTCCCTAGCGTGCCCCACCACCACCCGATGCACACGTATTCCTTCCACCACTTCGTACATCGGTGCGTGGCCGAACTCTACAGTAATTAAGTGGATTTCGTGTCCCAGCTTCACCAATTCTGGATATAGTTCCGATACGTGGCGGGCTATACCGCCTACAATTCTGGGAGGAAACTCCCATGCCAAAACCAAAATTTTCATCTTTCTCCCTCCAAATAATTTATATAACTTAATGTTTAGGATTAACAGATTTATTGTATAATTATCACCCTTAAATTTAAGTTGAGCGTAAGTTGATGCCCAATGCCTGACTTTTGGCAGCAACAAAGACAGAAAATCATGCCTAAACCTAGTTTTTGCATGAAACTGCTCGATCGCCATTACCTGAAAAAAACAGGTTTCCTCAAGATTTGAGCCACTGAGGGAAGCAATGGCGATCGTAACTACCCGCTTACCGTTTCTTCAAAATCGGCTCCAATTCGCGCCGAAAACGGGTCCAAGCAGCAGCAGATGCAGAATTAGAAACAGCACCCTGACGCATCAAAATCGCGCCGTCTTCAAAGCCAACAATTCCGTACTCTCCAGATTTGGACATTCGATCGATCGCCGGTACGATCTCCCGCAACTGTCCCCGTTCCCCGCGAAACGCAGCCTGATACTGCTGTAACTGCCACAAATCGGCAATTACATATTGCATCTTCACTGCCTTCCCCGCATCATTGCGGAGTTCAAACATCGGAAACCTGAGAATTTCCCGCCTACTTGACAAAATCGGCACAATAGTATTCGTCGCTGCCACGCTAGCATCCGCAGGAATTTGAGCCAATAGCGGCCGCACTTGCAAAACGTGCTGCCATTGTCTGACGAGAGGAACCTGCACCCAAGGATCGATCGCATCGGGCAAAATCAAAGAAAAAGTCCGATTTGGGTTAGAAGTGAAGGTAAAAAATAGCGACAAACAGATGCAAAACCCCCAAAAGCGGCGAAAATTTGAAGAAGAAGGCAGAGGAAATAAAGCAGAAGGAAAACGCAAAAACATTCTTTCCTCTTTCACCATTCTATCTTCTTCCTTTTGACGCTGGGCCCACCACAGAATCGCCCCATAAAAAAGCCCTGGAACCACAGTCATCGCATAGCGAATATTAATCGCCAGCACCGACTCTCCTTTCGCTAAAAATAGCTTCAGCAGCGGAAATCCAGCTATCATCCAAGACGCAGGCGCGAAAGCAGGAACCAAAGCTAATGGCAACCACTGGCCAAGCAGGTATCTAATCTTACCAAAAAACGGCGTAAATAACTGAGCCACCAACCGCCACGGATTGCTCACCATTCCCCAAATAATTTCTAGAGTAGAAGCTTCATCTCCATCAGCATATTGACCAAAGCGCTCCATCATAAACCGCTGGGATATATCAGCAGAAAACAAAGGCATAATCAGATTGGTCAGGACGATCATATAACCAAAACTGAGTATGCAGACAGCCAAACCAGTCCGAGGGTAGCGCCGGCTCAAAATCAGGTAAACTCCGACGCCAAATAAAACAACTCCCCCATCTTCTCGCACGGCCAAAATTAAAGTTGCCAGAATCCCAAACAGCGGCCACCAGCGCTTCTCCATCGCCAGCAGCAAGCCAAAGACATACAGCGGCATTTGACAAATATCGTGAAAATTGCCCAAAGTCGGGCCGATGACCGCGTTAGCGCAGTAATAGCTCACAACAATTGTCGCCGACAGCCTTGGTTCCAGATAGTGTCGGGCGAGAGCATAGAGCACTCCTCCAGCCGCCGTAATTAAAGTCACCTGCAACACAGTCAAAGTGACGGGCGAGGGAAACAGCGAGTAAATTGGCAGCCACAACATCAGCGCCGGGGTGAAATGCTGCCCCAACCGATAGTAAGATACTTCCGGGAGCTGATTTTGGTGAACTACATTAGTGGACAAAGCTGAAGAGAGGGAACTCTCAAACAAGTGACCCCGAGTGCCGTTCCAAAAAAGTTGATTGAAAATGCCTTGGTCGTAAGTAGCGTAAAAGCTGTAGTAGCGGTGCAGCGTCAGCAACAGGCACAGCACAAAAAAGGCGGCCGCCACTTGAACCACCACCCGCAGCGACTCATTTTTCTTCCATCTCAAAAATATCATCTGCCCGCCTGTAATGAAATTATCGGACAATAGCATAAATCTAAAGTAAGTATTAAATTAAAGTAGAAGTGAAATAACTCGGCTCGGCAATGCTCAATTATTTTCACCCGATCGAAAAGCTCAACAGCGTCCATCCCACACCCGGCACCAGCGGCACTGACTGTTCTCCCGAACAGCCGGTACATTCCGCACCGCTTTTACAGCTTTTGCTGTTTGTAGACAAGCGTTCCTCTTCCCGGGAACAGACCAGACACATCCGCAAGTCCCTAAAGGATTTGAAAGCAGACTGCGACTTTGAGCTTCAAATCATCGACGTAGGAGAACAGCCCGATTTAGCCGAACACTTTAAACTTGTAGCCACTCCCTCGCTGCTCAAAATTCATCCCGATCCGCGACAAACTCTCGCCGGCAGCAATTTAATCGCCCAACTAGAACACTGGTGGCCCCGCTGGAAGCGTTCTGTAGAGGAATACGCAGCTCAGCAACAGTCGGCCCCAGCACTTGCTGAAAGCCTGACTAACCCAAAACCACTCTATTCCGTTGCTTGCGCCGCCGAACTTGTGCAGCTTTCTGATGAAGTTTTTCGCCTCAAACAGGAAAAAGAACACCTGCAAGAGCAGTTGCAGTTGAAAGACCGGATTATTGCGATGCTAGCTCACGACTTGCGTAATCCCTTAACGGCAGCATCTTTGGCTTTGGAGACTTTGGAGTCAAGTCAGAAGGTGAAAGAGGGGGAAAAGTCGCGTTTGACACCGAGTCTGGCGGCTCATTTGATGAAACAAGCCCGCCGCCAAATCCAAATTGTCGATCGTATGATTACAGATATCCTGCAAGCAGCCCGGGGTACAAATGCTCAACTCCACATTGAACCAAAAAGAATCGAACTGGGGGCGATTTGTCAAGATGTAATCTTGCAGTTTCAAGACAAATTTCAGGCGAAAAGTCTGAACTTAGAAACAGACATTCCCGCAGATTTGCCCTTGGTTTATGCCGATCCCGATCGCATCAAACAAGTCATAGTCAACCTGCTTGACAACGCCAGCAAGTACACCCCAGACCGAGGAACTGTTAATCTTTCCATTCTCCACCGCACCGCTTACAAAGTTCAAGTCAGCATTTGCAACAGCGGGCCGGGAATTCCTGAAGAAGATTGCGCGAGCATTTTTGAAGACAGCTTTCGCTTGCAGCGAGATAAATCAACAGACGGTTACGGCATTGGACTGTCTCTGTGTCAAGGCATCATCCGCGCCCACTACGGTCAAATTTGGGTAGACTCTGTACCCGATAGAGGCAGTTGTTTTCACTTTACTCTGCCTGTCCAAAAATAAAAGTTAGCTGTCAGTTGTCAGTTGTCAGTTGTCAGTTGTCAGTTGTCAGTAGCAACCGAATTTGATATTACAGCAACCGCGCCCGACGGTTAGGATGTTCTTAATTCCTAAAACCCTTGTGGAAGATGGCTTCTTGCTTCTACTTCTGGTATACAGTTCAACTTGAACGCAGTGCAGCAATAATCTGTTCGTTTGCTTTGGGAAAAGTAAATTGGTCAATTTCATCGAGTGTCACCCAGCGAATTTCCTCGCATTCGATCGTTTGCGGTTCCCCGCTGACGTGGCGGCAGTGGTGCACGTATAGTCTAACTGTAAATTTAGTGTAGTCGTGGTCAATTGTAATCAAGCGATCGCCAACTTCTACGACAATCCCCAACTCCTCCATAATTTCCCTTGCTATGCAAGCTTCGATTGTTTCCCCAGGCTCTATTTTTCCGCCCGGAAACTCCCAGAAACCCCCGTGCAGTCCATGTTGTCGGCGCTTGTCAATCAAAATTTGTTGGCGATCGTTCCAGATTGCAGCAACGCCGATAACTTTGTGGGCAACAGGAGAAACAGACATATTAATTATGAATGGGGAATGGGGAATGGGGAATTTAAGAATAATATCAATAATTATTCAGTTATTATTGAATCAACTATCTCAAATCAACTATCTCAAATCAATAATCAACAATCAAAACCTAAAATCTAAAATCTAAAATCTAAAATCTAAAATCTAAAATCTAAAATCTAAAATATTAAGCCCCCATCTTGCGAGGGGGGGCTTGACACTTGGCTCACTTAAATGTTAACAATCTACTAATCTTCCGAGCCATGTCTCTCACTGGCTTGTATGGACTTTTCAAAAGTCATTCGCTGTTCGGCATTTTTGAGAAAATAACCGCTAATCATAGCTGAGGCGAGCAATCTACCCAAATGTTCGCGACTGGTAGTCACTGTGACCCCGAAGTGTTCCGAAGGCAAATTCCCCAATAGTCCAACAATATTTCGCTCCATTACTTGAAACACTTCGTGAGAAGTCGGCTTAGACAACTGAGAAACTGTGTCGGGAGCCATTGACTGCACGTATTGCCATAATAAGTTGGCATTTTCTCCGTCTTCTTCAAAGAATTCTGGGGATTTGTTAGATGAGTTGCTCACGAGTACCTCCGTTTCAGACACAGCTTGTTATGTTAGACGCGGGCGGTTAAATTAAATAACCCTTATCTGATCGCTGCTGATCTTTATTACTAAGTAATTACTAATGTAGCAGGACAGTCATAGCAACCAAGTGGGCACAACCGAATTAAAAGCGGCGGTTTTTACGATTTTAGATTGGGGATTGCAAGTGGGGGGGGACCCGATCGCCAATCCCCAATCTAGCTAGCTGGCTAGATAATCGTTGATATCTTGCTTGCGCTTGCGGAGTTTGGTCAAAGCTTCCCGTTCTATTTGCCGCACTCGTTCCCGACTGATGTTGAGACGATCACCTATTTTTGCCAAAGTTAAGGTTTGCCCGTCTTCTAAACCAAACCGCAAGGCGATCACTTCTCGCTGTTGCTGAGTCAGTTCCGCCATCAGGTTATCTAAGTCAGTCCGCAGGGAAGATTGCAGGGCAAAATCTTCCGGGGTAGTACCCGTATCTTCCAACAAATCGCCCAACTCTGTATCTTGATTGTCTCCCACGCGCAAGTCCAGGGAAAGTGGCAGGCGGGCGCGATCGAGATATTCGCGAATCTGTTTGGGAGTCAATTCTAACTCGGATGCCAATTCAGCAGCCGTGGCCGCGCGACCAAGCTGTTGAGCAAGTTGGCGCTGGGCCTTTTTAATTTTGTTGAGCTTTTCGGTGATGTGGATCGGCAAGCGGATGGTGCGGCCTTTTTCGGCGATCGCCCGAGTAATTGCCTGACGAATCCACCAATAAGCATAAGTAGAAAATCTGTAGCCCTTAGTGGGGTCAAATTTTTCTACTCCCCGCTGCATCCCGATCGTGCCTTCCTGAATTAGATCCAGTAAATCTACGTTGCGCTTGATATATTTCTTGGCAACAGACACTACCAGGCGGAGATTGGCTTCCACCATTTGGCGCTTTGCCCTTTCCCCGTTTTCGATCGTCCGCTGCAACTGTGCCTCAGACAGCCCAACTGCCTGTGCCCATTCAGCCGCCGTCGGGTCGCGGCCTAACTCTTCGGCTAAAATATTTTTCTCCTGATGCAGTGCGGTTGAGCGCTGTACCTGTTTCCCATAGAGTATTTCTTGCTCATGGGTCAACAAGGGAACGCGGCCGATTTCCCGCAAGTAAGCGCGAACAGAATCTGTATCTGAGGACTTAAGAGTTTTCATGAGCTTTTCCCGCTGAGGATCTGTGCCTCTAAAGGTTTGCGGTAGTCGCAAACCCCTAGCTTTAGCTGGGAAGGAAAGCGGGCGGGGACTTGCGCTTTCCTTCCATTTAAAGAGGCTTAATTTTATGGTAGCTAGCTACTACTCCCAGTCAGCACCGTCTCAGGTTAGGTTTTGGTTGGGGCGTGCACAATACTACGTTATGTTAAGAATCTTAACATTTGTGAGAGCAATTGGCTACACTTCTTCATATTTATTTCATGCCAGCCTGAACAGTTGATACGAGAGTACCCGCTTTCCTGGCTTTACAGTTTGCATCAATATAAACAAAAGCCGCCACACCTCAGAGGGGGAGATTGGTAGAGGGGCAGGGCTGTTTCATTATCTTGTAGGGGCAGCCCCCCGTGGCTGCCCTGAATATGAAGTTACAGATATTGATGAACCCGCCCCAACAGATAATGACTCATAACTAATGACTAATAACTAATGACCGAAAGCATCCAGGATACAAGCCCCCGGATTCATCCGTCCAGAAATAAAAAACCTGTATCCGATAAACTTGCCCCCGAATTTATCCGTGGGATCAATGCTTCAATTCTTTAATCTAAAATCTAAAATCTAAAATCGATTGACTTCTTTGCCGTTGAGCTTCGTACAAGATGAGGGCTGCGGCGATCGACACATTTAAAGATTCTACGCCACGACTCAGGGGAATTTGGATTTGTCGATCGGCCAAACTCCTCAATTCTTCCGACAAACCAGAGCCTTCGTTCCCCAAAACTATCAGAGTCGGCACTCGCAAATCTACTTCCCAATAACTTAAACTGGCCCCGGCGACGGTTGCTAAAATTTGCATTCCTCGATTTTTATAGGCCGAGACTTCGGCGGTTAAATCTGGACTGACTGCCATTGGCAGCTTAAACCAAGCTCCTGCCGAGGCGCGCAGCACTTTGGGATGGTCTAAATCGGCGCTGTCTGCGCTCAGCAGCAAACCGTCAGCATTAGCAGCCGCAGCCGTGCGGACGATCGCCCCCAAGTTGCCGGGATCTTGGATTGTTTCTAGGGCTATTCCTAAAGTTGACAATTTTGCGGGCTCTGTTGCGGTGCGGGGTGCGGTGGCGACAATGCCGTCGGGTTGGACTGTAGTGGCGATCGACTCTAACACTTTTGCACTTACTAATTCTGTGCGATCGGCTAAATTACCAACTTGCTGCCAAAGTTCCCCGTGCTGATCCAGCCATTCGGGAGTGCAGCAAACCGTTGCTAGCGGGTATTTTGCCGCGCAAGCTTCTTCGAGCAAGTGCGTCCCTTCGAGTAAAAATAATTGTTGTTCCCTGCGTCCCTTCGAGCTGTGGAGCTTGCGAATTTCTTTAACTAGGGGGTTTTGAATACTTGTCAGCATTGTTTTATTCAGCAGAGCGAATGGGGTTATTGCCTGTATCGGGTTAACCCCAAACTTCCTTCTGCCTTTGGAATGCGGAACCCGGGACTTGAACCCGGAAGGCTTGCACCACATGAACCTGAATCATGCGCGTCTACCAATTCCGCCAGTTCCGCATCGGTCACGAATTACTACTCTGCCATACCTCCGCGAATCTGTCAAGTGTTTTGGGGAATTTATTTTTTTTCGGGGCTGCGAGTAATATTTGGCACAAATTACTGTTCGGGCTGAGAAATGCGTTAGTTTCGAGGATTTACTGTTAGCCAAACATCGCAAAACGCTGTGTAGTTGAGTACGGTGCATCAGATCGCGTCCGGTTATTAATAATCCCCAAGCTTTGATCTGACGCACCCTACGGGATTTGCTGAAAAAATGGGAATCTAATCAGCCAAATCTGCGAAAACCTCGCGCACGGCCGGATGCACCAAGCGGTGATTCTGCACGTTCAATCCCTTCGCCAAACTCGGATTCATTTCCAAAGCTTTAATCCCGTGATTTGCCAACTGCAAAACATAAGGCAAAGTGCTGTTATTCAAAGCTTGAGTCGCAGTCCAAGGCACGGCACCGGGCATATTTGGCACACCGTAATGCACAACTCCTTCCTCAACATAAGTAGGATTTGTGTGAGAAGTCGCCCGCAAAGTTTCCACGCAGCCGCCTTGGTCAACGGCTACGTCAACAATCACAGAACCGGGGTGCATCTTGGCAACAAATTCGCGAGAAACCAGCACCGGAGCTTTTTTACCTAAGACCAAAACCGCACCGATTAACAAATCAGCATCGGGCACAACTGCTTCAATTTGCAAAGGACTGCTGTAGAGGTATTCTACTCTGGAACCGAACAGAGTTTCTAAATAGGCTAGGCGATCGACATTTACGTCTAAAATCTGCACTCTGGCGCCCATTCCTACAGCAATTCGCGCTGCTTCTGTGCCAACGATGCCGCCGCCCAAAATCACTACTTTACCCGGTCTTACCCCTGGTACGCCACCCAAAAGTATGCCCCGGCCACCTTGCTGCCGTTCCAGAAACCGAGCTCCGAACTGCACGGCCAAACGCCCTGCAATAATGCTCATCGGCGTCAGCAGTGGCAATTTTCTGTCCGGGAGTTCGACGGTTTCGTAGGCGATGGCCTGGACTCCGCTGCTGATTAAATGCTCGGTTAATGTGCGATCGGCCGCCAAGTGCAAATATGTAAACAGCAACTGCTCTTTTTGCATCAGCGGATACTCAGCAGGCAGCGGTTCTTTAACTTTAACAATTAGTTCGCGCTTCCAGACATCGGAAGCCTTTAAGACAATCTTAGCCCCTGCTTGAACGTAGTCCTCGTCCGCGAAACCGGCCCCAGCACCAGCATTCGTTTCGACGAAAACTGTGTGGCCTTTGTCCGAACAAGCCCGGACACTTGTGGGGCTAAGCCCGACTCGAAACTCTAAATCCTTGATTTCCTTGGGGACGCCTATTTCCATCTATAACCTCTAATCTCAGGCATACGTAGATCGAATCTAACCTAAAAACCATCCCCAGCGGGACAATACTCTTGTAGATTTTAGATTTGGCAATCCGGCAATCCGGCTAGGAGAATATTTGTTGAATTTTTATCCAGTGCGATCGCAATTTCCTCACTTTAGACTTGAATTACATAATTTTTTGATTGATAGATCGACCGCAGATGTAGGGCTGATTAACACAGAGTAACGCAGATAATTTCAAGAAGAGTCAATATATTTGATCTGTCACTTATAATTTAACAGGCATAACTCGCCCCCCTATCTAAACAAATGCCACGCACACCTACCTTAACATTCGATCGCGGAACTCTATTGCTGCACCCGCCGCCCAAAGGCAGAGACTGGGTGGACTTTGCGACATGGGACGATCGCGTGGAAAAATACCGCATTCGAGCAATTCACTACCGCCCGCTGGTAGAATGCCTCCAAGCCGAGTGCATTTACTTTACCGACGAAGCTAGGGCCTACGAACTACTCGAACTCGTACCCAGCGTGGAAATGCAGCCTTACCCACATCAAGAACAGGCCCTCGTAGCTTGGCAGGAAGCAGGAAGCCAAGGAGTAGTTGTCCTCCCCACTGCTTCCGGCAAAACTTATCTGGCACAATTAGCCATGCAAGTCACTGGTCGCAGTACATTAATTGTAGTACCAACTCTCGATTTAATGCACCAGTGGTATGCTAATTTAAAGGCAGCTTTTCCCGATATCGAAATCGGATTGTTGGGCGGAGGTTCGCGGGACAAAACGCCAATTTTAGTGGCAACCTACGACAGTGCAAGTATTCATGCAGAAACTTTGGGCAATAAATATGGTTTGCTGGTTTTTGACGAATGCCACCATTTGCCAACGGACTTTTATCGAGTAATTTCCGAATATGCGATCGCGCCTTTTCGACTGGGACTGACAGCTACACCCGATCGCACAGATGGCCGCCACAGCGATTTACATTTCCTCATCGGCCCCACAGTATTTAGCAAAAGACCCGAAGATTTGGCAGGCGATGCTTTAGCCGACCATAAAATTGTTCAAATCATGGTAAAACTGTCAAAAGAAGAAACCGACCGCTACGGCGAATTAATCAACATTCGCAACGACTTCTTAAAACAGTCTAACATCAAAATATCCAGCCTCGATGGTTGGAAACAGTTTATCATGGCAAGCGCGCGATCGCCCCTAGGACGGCGCGCCATGCTAGCCCACCGCCAAGCTAAAGAAATCGCCCTTTGTACCGAAGGAAAACTGCGAATTTTAGCCCAAATACTAGCAGAACACTCTCCCCAGCGCACCCTAATTTTCACCGGAGACAACGCCACAGTTTACCGAATTTCCCAAGAATTTCTCATCCCCACAATTACCCACCAAACCCCCGTCAAAGAACGCCACGAAATCCTCGATCGCTTTCGCAGCGGCGAATACAAAACCCTCGTCGCCTCCCACGTCCTCAATGAAGGAGTGGACGTTCCCGACGCCAGAATTGCTATCATATTATCTGGCACCGGCAGCGAACGCGAATACATTCAGCGATTGGGTCGAGTTCTCCGCAAAAGCAGCGATGCAAATAAGTTAGCAATTCTGTATGAAGTCGTTACGGAAGACACCAGCGAAGAAAGAACTTCTCAACGCCGCCGAGGAGGAATGCAGCCTCACAAACCCCAACCACAAACACAAATAGAACCGCCAAAGCCAGAATATCAGAAATTAGAAACTGTCAAACCGACACCCATTTACGGAGTCAACCGAGAGACAACCAAAAAAGCAGCCGAGTCACCCGCAAAATGGGGAGAAGACAATGATGAAATTCCCTGGTAGCAAGCTTAAATAACTTAGTTGTGGGATGGGAAGTCTTCGCGAAAGGATGGTTAGATAATTAAAGCACTCCTAGGTCTATTTAAAATCTCAAATCTCAAATCTCAAATCTCAAATCGATTTACTGAGTCAACCGGGAGGTGACTAAAAAAGCAGCCGAATCACCCGCAAAATGGGGAGAAGACAATGATAATTTCCAGGAACATTGAAAATTGCCCAATTAGTGTATAATCTCAATATTAACTAATTCACCTTACCTAAAAATGAGCGAAACTGCACAACTAACTAACTTTAAAATTTTCCCCAAACATACAGGAGTTTGGGAGGGAGACTGGACAATACTCGATGGCGACTGCAAAGAAACCAGGCGTTTTACAGCAGTAGTAACCCAGAAAATAGTTGACAACGAGTGGAGGCAAACTAACCTTCAAACTTATGCCAATGGTCAGAGTGAAACCCAAAATTTTGTGGGTTATGTTGTCGGCGAAGGGCAAGTGCAAATTGAAGGTCTAGACTCGGTTTTTTCCAACTACAATACACTAGCGACAGAAGTTGGAGATGATTTGATAATTTTTCAAGTATGGGACAAAGCAACTGGCTTTATGAGGGCTGTTGAAACCATCCATCTTGTCAGTTCCGATCGGCGAATTCGGACTACCCAAAGCTTGACAGAAGAGGGAAAACTTAGGGGAGTTCTGGTGATTGTTGAACGAAGAATTGAGTAAAACTTTTCACTGCTTATGTTACCCACTGATTTATTAAGTCACCGCCAAAACGGAGAATCAATTATTCCTCTCCGCCTCAAGATAGATGCTAAAAACTTAGATGCAGCCACCGAAATGATCGACTGCTTCCAAAGTGCGATCGGCAAAACCCAAGGCGAACTCGACGGACGCTTGCTAGAATTAGAAGGCGACAGCCCAGATTATCGGCTGAAACGGGGATTAGCGCACCTGCTGAAAGGCGGTTTCTCCACCTTGGAAGTCATCAGTCCCCTAGAACCCTCAGAGTTGAGACAGCGGGTTTTTGCATTGTCTGCGCGATCGACTCCCAGCCCTCAATCCACCCAATTAACCCTGGAAAAAGTAGCAAGTGAACTCAGCCAAGAGTTAAACAGAGAAGTTTTGCCTCACGAAATCACTACAGGTTTATACGCCGATTTAAACGAAAACAAAATCCTCACTGAGTTTAATCCACCAACACCCGAAAACTTGCTTCACAAATACAATCTTTCTCAAGTTCAAGGCATATTTTACCGAGCAAGTCAAGTCCAATTAACCGCCCACCGCAACGATCCAGGAGAATACAAACTCTTATTTCGCTATCTGAAACTATTTCAATTAATGACTTACATCGAAGGCGATGCAGACCACGGTTTTACACTAACAATAGACGGCCCTACAAGCTTATTTAAACCCAGCACCCGCTACGGCTTAGCCCTGGCGAAAATGCTGCCCGCACTGCTGCACGTCACCAAATGGAGTATGCACTCGACACTGCACACAAAAGATCCTTTTAGTGGCGTTTTGAAAACAGGTAAATTCACCCTAAATTCCGACTGCGGTTTAGTCAGCCACTATCCCCCTGGCAAGCCTTATGATAGTATGTTAGAAGCCGCATTTGCTGAAAGATGGAACTCCACAAAAACCGAGTGGCAACTAGAGCGAGAAGTAGATTTAATTCCGATTCCAGGTAGCGTGATGATTCCCGACTTTCGGTTAGTGCATCCCGACGGGCGAGTGTTTTTATTAGAAATAGTTGGCTATTGGCGGCCGGAGTATTTGCAAAAGAAATTTGCACAAGTACAGAAGTCTGAATGCGATAACTTGATTTTAGCTATTTCCGAACGGCTGAATTTAGAAAAAGCCGGAGTCAATGTAAATGACGTGCCAGCAAAAGTAGTCTGGTTTAAAGATAAATTATTGCCCAAAGCAGTCCTGGAAGTCCTCGAATAGTAACCAATCCGCGCATCAGTTGGGAACTTCTTTCTTTCTCTCTCTCTGCGCCCTCTGCGCCCTCTGCGGTTCAAAAAAATCCTCTTCTATAAATCAAATCATCCTCAAAAAATCTCGCAGCACGCTATACTAAAATGGGAATTTTCCCAAATCCTTGCCACCGCGTAGTCTCACCCTAGAACCGATTGAAAAATGGCAGACACAAGTATTGTCGAAAGAATCAAAAAGCTTTTAGCCCTCGCCACCTCATCCAATGAAAACGAATCGACTGCTGCGGCTGAAAAAGCTTCCCTTTTACTGGCACAGTACAATCTCAGCCTCGCGGATTTAGGGCCAAATCACCAAGAAGAGATTGACGAAGACTCAGTTGAAACAACATCCAAATTTGTCACTTGGAAAATGATGCTGCTTTCGGGAATTGCCGACGCTAACGGTTGCACTGCCATGCGAAACACTTATAATGGCAGTATGTTTTTGGTGGGAACTTCTACAAACCTGATTGTTTGCAAACATCTGTACGAGTATTTGAGTTCTGCGATTGAAAAAAGGGCTAAATACCGCAAAGGAAACGGCAGGGGGTTGGCGTATCTGAATGCTTTTCGGGTTGGATGCGCGACAAGGTTGAGACAAAGATTGTTGGAACAAAAACAGGAGATGGAAGAGTCGGGGATTCCGGGTTCGGGGGATGTGGCGGCGACTCCAGGGATTGTAGTGCGATCGATGTTTGAGAAAAATCAACTGGCGATCGCCGATTATCTAGAGGGCCGAGGGGTTAAAATTAGAACGAGAACAGATTCTCAAGTCAGCAGCGCGGCGGGTTTTAATTCTGGGTATGAAGTGGGCGACAAAATTAGTTTGCACAAGCAAGTGCAGCCGCAAGGGGATATGAAGCAACTTAATGAATGTCTTTGAGTTCTGGATAGTAATTGATGGATAATCAAAACAGGGGTAAAATTAAAGCTAATTACAAATTAGGTCAGTGGGCGCACTGAAAAGTTGAGTATCATGCACCTTGATCCTGACTCTTCTTAAGAGTTTTGAAAACTTGCCACAAGATAAATGTAACAATTACGCTGAGGAAAAGTGCAGCCAATCCCCAAATTATTACTGATAGAATAACATAAAATATTCCTATTAAGGCTAAGGCAAATAATAATCCAATAAATATTGGTAGAACCAACCAATGTTTAAAGACCAGTCGAGTTAAAGATTTAAAGAAATGGGAATATCTTTGCTGTTCTAAATACAAAAAAACCAATTTAATCAGTATTAGTATCTCTCGTTTATATTCCCCAAGTTCCTTGGCAATTGGTAATGTCTGCTCGTATAACTCAATAGCTTGTGGTTTGTATCCTAGTTTTAAATTGGTAGAGCCTAAACGAGCCAATGCTACCATTTCCATGTCACGAGCGCCTGTTGTTTGTGCCAATAATATAATCTGCTCGTAACAACTTTTTGCTTTTATGTAATCTTCTTGCTGAGAGTAAATATTTGCCACACTAACCAGAGCAAAAATTTCGGCTTCACTGTTATTGACTTCACTTAGAAGAATTAATATTAGCTGATAATACTCTATAGCTTTAGGATAGCTTTTTAGTTCCTTATAAGCTTCTGCAATACCCAATAATACAGCTATTTCTCCCTGGTTGCCCATCTGTCGCACAATTGGTAAAGCCTGCTGATAGCACTCAATTGCTTTGACATAATCTTTTGAAGCTACATAAGTTGTTCCCAGACCAAACAAGACCAAAAACTCTCCTTCAATGTCGCTTTTTATTTGTCGCACAATGCTCAAACTTGCCTGGTACAAATTAATGGCTCGATCGTAATCCTCTTGTAGGTAATAAATCCATCCCAAATCTTCGAGTGCCCGTCTCTGACCCAAGGGATCTTGTATTTCTTTTGCTAGTGATAAATGCTGCTCGTGACACTCAACCGCATTGGTATAATCTTTAAGACGGCGGTAAACTGCACCCATATCTCTGAAAGATTTTTCCACACCTTTACTGTATTGAATCTCTTGCATAAGATTAAAGCTCTTCTGCTGGAATTGCATAGCTTTAACATAATCTTTACGACAGCGGTAAACCACACCTAAACTTCCTAATGCTGCTCCTTCAATTTGGCGGTCTGAAATTTCTTGTGCAATGAGTAAGCCTTGCTTTAAATACTGTATTGCTTGAGTAGAGTTACCCTGGATATGGTAAAAACCACCCAAATTTGTTAGTGCCGTGCCTTCCATACGACGGTCTGGGATTTGCCGTGCAATAGCTAAACTATCCTGATAGCACTTCATTGTTTTAGAAAACTTTCTTTGAGATAAATAAGTATTTCCTAGATTTCCCAAAACTATCCCTTCTAGACGGCGGTCTTGAGTTTCCTGTGCAATAATCAAGGCTTGGTGATGGTATTCAATCGCTATTTCATACTTTCCTAAAGCTTGATTTGCATTGCCCAAACCATTTAAAAAAGTAGAATTATTTATACCAGTTAACTTATGTAAAATCCGGCTATAAACTTCAATTTGTTGTAAATAGTATCCCCAATTACCCAATTGATTGTGTAAATTTTGATGTGTTTGTGTATCTAAAGAAGTAAAAAGGATTTCACTAGCTCTTTCCCAGTCTTCCACTACGCAGAGATGGTAGAACGCTTCCAAATATCCCCGGACTTTCTCAATATTGGACGCATCTGACTTCGGTTTATAATCTGTTAGCCACTGTACAACTGCTCTGTACTGAAGCCGCTGCTCGCGAGTTGGAAATTGGGTCCGGAGATTATGAGGATTGATACCTAACTTTTCCAAAATCAACTCACCAGATGGGATTGGGTTATTTTGCATAGTAAATTTGTCCAATTTTTTCAGGTTTATGGAAGGATTAATCGGTGAGCGATCGCCACACTGCGAATCAAATTATGTTGTCCCACCAGCCTATTATCTTCATCGTCAATTCCTCCATCTTCAACTAAATACCGATCGCGCAGAGTTTGCATTGCATCCTGTTGCTGCTTCTCACTGTAACCCTCGTCTTCTAAATTAATCAGCCACCACTTTTCTTTTACGTCGCAGCGATATATTGAGGTAGTGCAAAGCAAAAGATAGGCATCATAAACATCATTTCTTAACCGTTCAAAGGTTTTCTCAATCCGTTCCTCAACTTTTCTTCGCAAGACTTTCGTGTATGATGCTAACTGCCACCTATCCTCATCGCCTTTAATTATTCCTTGGTTGCGAGCTTCATCAATAGCTTCTTTCACCTCTTCAATGTAACGGCTATTCTCTTTCCAGTAAGCACTGACTTTTTTACCATAAGACTCTTTAATTTCTCCCGCGATTGTCCGCAAAGCCAAAGGATGCCCGTCATAAACTTCCCCAATTACTCGCAGGGGAGTATATGGTAATTCAAAATCGCCATCCAGTTCAGCTTTTTGAAATAAGGCTATTTGCTCCGGTATCTCTAATCCTTTCAAAAGTTGGCAATGCCAGAGATTTTTGTAGCGATCGCACTCTGCTGTCTCAAAGTTACTCGGCAAATCCTGAGATGTAAGAATAAATCGACTTTGACAATCTGATTCTGCCAAAAAACTGACAAAAAACTTACCCCACCACTCATCAGCAAAATCACCCCAATTATCCTCTTTATTTCCTGCCAATAGGTACTCAATAGAATCCATCAGGATTAAATACCGGTTTTCCCGCAGGCGTTTAACTAACCGCCGTAATAATTGTTCGGGTTTGCGATCGTCCTTTGGGACAGATTCCCCCCACTTCTCCAGCCATTGCAGCGCGACGCTGGCAAAACCTGAAACTTTTTTCTCATCTTCAAAATTCTCCCTGTGTTCGCTCCAATCTCCTCGCAATTCTTCTACGACACGTTCAGCCAAAGCAGTTTTACCGATTCCTGTAATGCCAACTAGAAGTAAAACGCGACAAGACCCGCGCACCTTTTTGCTCAATTCATCAATTAGTGTCTCCCGACCTACCCAGTCATCGTGTTTATAGACCGAAAACTCCATGTATGAAGCCTGAGTTGGGCTGTTATCAACCATTTCTTCCCAGTTTTCTATGCCGACAGCCTTGAAAAGTGCGACAAAGTTTTCTTGCCGAATTGCCTGCCCGTGTTCCAACCTCTGCACGGTTGCTCGATAAACACCACCTTTAGTAAGCAAAGTATGATCATCTTGATTCCAGCCCTTATTCTTTCTTGCCTGTTTAAAGTTTTTCTGTCCTTTTTCGGATGCTCTGATACTCATGCTTACCCTCTAACTAGCTTTTGTTAGCTTCAATTTTGACTCATTTTTGCAGCAGTAGCAGAAGTGAGTCAAAAGTGAGTCAAAAGTCAAGCGGTGAAACCCAGACGCATCAGGCATTATGAAGATGTGGGCAGCCAAAAACCAACTAACTGACTTGTCCCACAGTCAATCACCAACGCTAGATGAGAGGAAGAACCATGACCTTGAAAAATCAGGCTTACCCAACACAACTGGAACTACCAGGCGTTTTACCTAAAAAAAACGACACCCTCAAACAAATAGAAGAAGCAATGCAAGGAATACTAGACCTAACATGGAAAACCGTGCTACTTCACATATCAGCACGCAGCGCTAAAGAACTGATGCGACAGCACGGAAAACTGATTGCTATCCATGATGACGAAGCCCGGATTAAAGTTTCCTCAACACCACTTTTGCTAATGGCAATTCAAAAACTTCCCGATGTTGAATCAGCCTTCAGAAAAGCTTTTGGCAAAACAGTCAAAATCCGTCTGGAAGTTTAAGTGATATCGTTTCCGGTGACAGCGTATTATTCAATGCTTTGCCCGCGTGCGGTGCGTGACAATCAATAGTCCCACCGCCGCGAGTTAAAGTTTTCCCGTGGCCACGCACCCTACGACTGATTTCTTGCACAGAGTACGATCGCCCTCAATCAATCAATCAATTCCGCTTCTTCAAAAATCTGTCTAGTCGTCAACTCCAAACCAGGCAGCAACTCATCCAAAATTAGTGTATTATCCGTATAAACTTGACTAGAACCATCCGTCAAAAAACTTCTAATTAAAATAGCCTCTGGATCAATCACCCAAACTCGCGGAACGCCCGCCGCCAAATAATCTTTCGCCTTCTCTTCAAATTCCTTCATACTTTGATCGGGCGATATAATCTCAATCACCAGTTCAGGAATTGCGGGACAAGCTTCATTTCGCCGCCAACTTTTCGGCAGACGTTCATAAGAAATGTACGTTAAATCGGGAACAGATGCCCAATCTTTATCCTGACGTTTTAACAAAATTGCCCATTCTGGAAGCACTCGCCCGCGTCCTTTACACCATACACGAATCAGGCGACACAAAGCTCCCTGTAAACTGGAATGAAAAAATTTTGGAGACACTTTAGGAACTGCTTCACCATCTACAAACTCACAATATATATCTCCGTCGGGCAAAGCTAGAAATTCTGCTAAAGTGAGTTTGGTTCCGATGCCTACCATGACTCCCAGCCCTCTCGCTAATTAATTCAAATATCAATTATACAAAATTTCCCAAGATTCCTAGAAGTACGATCGCCCCTGGGTCTCTATTCCAAAAACCGAATAACAAAATCCCCGACTTCTTAAAAAAGTCGGGGATTTAACCGCGATCGCATTTTAGGTTAGGCGTTTCGCCTGTTTCTACGCCAAAACTGGCACGGGCTGCGGCCAACGTCCCATGACTTTACCAATCACCGCCAATTCTTCCATCAACTTGTCGAACTGATCCGGTGTTAAAGATTGCGGCCCGTCAGACAAAGCTTTTTTGGGATTCGGGTGCACTTCAATCATCAGCGAATCAGTACCAGAGGCGATCGAAGCAAACGCCATTGACGGTACAAACTGCGCCCAACCGGTGCCGTGACTGGGGTCAACCATAATCGGTAAGTGAGTCAGAGTCCGCAACACTGGAACCGCCGACAAATCTAGCGTATTGCGCGTATATTGCCTGTCATACCCGCGAATTCCGCGCTCGCACAAAATCACGTTCGGATTGCCAGAAGCCATGATATACTCAGCAGCCATCAACCATTCTTCAATGGTGGCGGAAATGCCGCGCTTCAGCAAAACAGGTTTGTCTTGAGCTCCGACTTTCTTCAACAGTGAGAAATTCTGCATATTTCTCGCCCCGACTTGGATCACGTCCGCTACTTCCACGATCGCACTTAAATCGGCCGCATCCATAACTTCTGTGATAATTCCCAAACCGCTAGCTTCCCGCGCCGCAGCTAGCAATCCCAAAGCACTCTCGCCGTGGCCTTGGAAAGCGTAGGGGGAAGTTCTCGGTTTGTACGCGCCACCACGGAGAAAATGAGCTCCAGCAGCTTTGACGCGCATTGCCGTTTCGACAATCATTTCTTCGTTTTCGACCGAGCAAGGGCCTGCTACGATCGCGATCGGGTGGTGCAAGCCGATCATTACAGTTCCTAAAGGAGTAGCAACCGCTACTTCGCTGGGTTCTCCTTGGCGGTACTCCAGAGAAGCGCGTTTGTAGGGTTTTTCCACGCGCAGCACTTCTTCAATCCACGTGCTCATTTCGCGCAGTTGCATCGGTTCGAGCTCAACGGTGTCGCCCACCAAACCCATGACGGTTTTGTAACGGCCGACGATTTTTTCTGGTATTAAACCCCAGCTAGTGCGGAGCTCTTCGTCGATGCGATCGATCTCGGCTTCTGGAGTGCCGGCTTTCATTACAATAATCATATTTTTTTTGCCTTTTCTGTTGGGCTAAACTACGGAGGATGACTCTGATGCACTGAGAAAAATAGATGCAATGGCGATCGAGAATCTATTTATATCAGTATTATTAGCATTTTTGTGGGGCGGGTTCTTATTCCCTCCCCAAATACAAACTCTAGATGGTTAACAGCTTAGTTTTTAGCTAATGACTTATAACTAATAACTAATGACTAATGACTAACTTTTTGGCTTCGCGGCGCGCCACGCTTCTCGCATCCGTCCAAAATTGGTATTAAATTCTTCCCACCCCAGAGTGCTTCCTGAAACTTCTTCATCCCAGGAAGCTGAGAGGACTCCGTAGCTTAATCCCAGAACGCCTAGACCAAAACAGCCCATGCTTACCAGCAATACTGCTGTGTTGGGCAGATCAAACAAGCCCTTGCTGACTACCAAATAGCTGACAAAAAATGTGGAAATTCCCAGGATTGTCGGTATGCCACAGAATACCGCTATACGGGATATCATGCGTTGGCTGACTACTTCTGGGATGGATTGCGCCTGTTTTCCGGTTTTGTTAGCTTTCGGCTGCTTGTCGGCAGAATCCGACTCTAAGGCTATGCTTGCTTGGGGTTCTGGGGCCTTTTTAGGCGTTTTTTTACGATTTGTTGCCGGTTCAAAGGGCAAGCGCTTGCGGGGTGGTTCGGAGGACATATTTTATCTCTGACCTGAAATCTCGAACATTTTTCAATAAGTCTTGGTGTTTGTCCAAGATTAAAGAATATTGTCGCAAATTTTGGCTTGGGTGTTTAGCCGCGAATGCCTAGACGGGCAATCAATGCTTTGTAGCGATCGACATTTTGCTTTTGGATGTATGCCAGCAGGCGCTTGCGGCGGCTGATCATCATCATCAAACCGCGCCGGGAGGCGAAGTCTTTTTGGTTGATTTTCAGGTGGGCGCTGAGTTTGGTGATGCGATCGGTCAGCATGGCGACTTGGAGATCTGCTGAACCGGTATCGGTTTCATGGGTTTGGAAGTCGCCCATGATTTCTTGTTTGCGCTGTTGTGTAAGAGCCATGAATTGATTTTAGTTTTTTTTGTACGATTGTCACAATCTCCAATGTTATCACAGGGGAAGCATAATAACGATAAAATTTTTGCCAGGGATGGGTTTGTTGGCCCGACCGAATTTTGGTTTTTATTCCCGGTTTTTGGATGTTGTAAGGGATTATCGGCTCAAATAGGCGATCGCCTCACGTATCCAATCATCCGCATCACCTTTGGTGGACAAAGTGCTGTCTTGACTGAGGGTTTGCAGCGCTTGCAAGACTTCAGCCGCAGTGTATCCCATCGCCAGCAGGATCATCTCGACTTCTTCTTGAATAGCTGGGGGGACTCCGGCGGCGACTGAAGTTGTCAAACCTGCTTGCTGTCTCCATTCCGAGAGTTTGCTTTTGAGTTCCAGGGCGAGACGTTCTGCGGTTTTTGTACCGACGCCCGGTGTTTTGGCGAGGATGCGGGTGTTACCGCCGACGATCGCCTGGACTAAATCTTGCAATCCTAAAGTATCGAGAAGTGCGATCGCCAGTTGAGCACCCACACCGCTGACACTCGTCAACTGCCGAAACAAATCGCGTTCTGCAGCGCTGCCAAAACCGTACAATACGATTTGGTCTTCCTTAACTTGCTGGTGGGTAAAAATTTGGGCGACTTCGCCGGATGCTGGCAATTGACCGGTCACGCGGGGCAAAATTTGGATTTCATAGCCAATTTGATTGACTTCGAGAGTCAATATGACGCGGTTGCTGCCTTTGGCGATATCGGCGACTGTGCCTTTGAGATAGCTAATCATAAAATTAATAATAATACACCGCTATTCGTTTTCATCAAACTCGGCGATGATGTTGCGGATTTCGTTGAGACTAATATCTGTTCGATCTGATTTTGAGTAAATGGTTAACAACAGTACGCTGACGGGCGATTCGACTTGATAAATCATGGGATACCCTGCACTTTTTCCTTTTTGGATGTTGCTGTTTTTCACCCGGACTTTTAAGATGATATAATCTTCGCCCATTCCGGGAATGCGATCGCCAATAAAATTGCCAGCCTGTATTTGTTCAATTACTGGCTGAGTATCTAGCCGGATTTGGCGATATTTTTTGGATAATTCACGCAAATTTCGCTTATACTCAGGCGTTAAATCGATTTGAACGAGCTCGGATTCATTCGACATCGATGCCCTCCCACATTTGAGAAAGAGGTATTCGCTGTCCGGTTTTAGCTTCCTGCAACGCTCTTCTGAGACTAGCTTTTACTTCTTCAACTGGAGTATCGTCGGGGTCTTCTTCAGCTTCATCTGTAGGTTCGGGAAGAAGGACGATAATTCGCACGGGGCCCGGAGTGTCTAGTGTTAAAGGTCGATCGAGAATTAATTGACCTTTTTCGTCGATCGTTCCTGTGACTTCAAAGGCTTTCATTTGTTTGTCCTGGATTTTTTTTTAATTAATACTATTATATAACCCTGTCCGAGCGATTTTGTTATTCTCAAGCCAAAATAAGCTGCTGTTTAACCAAAGACAAATCCGTCTTACCAAAATTAACAACCAAAGCCACATTGAAATTTTCCAAGGATTTGACAAACCACATAATTTCATTAGAAGCTTTACCTTCATAGTGATTAAACAAAATAGAAAATCGGTTTTCCAACTCTGGTTTAACTTTGCCCGAAAGTAGAACGAGTTTGAGTAGTAAACCCATTGTCCGGCTGGCGCCGAGGTTGTACACCAAGTCGTAAAAAACGTAGTGGCTGAGATGTTGGGAATTTTCAACTACTAAGAAGTTGAACAACTGGTGGCAAGTCCGAACTAACAATGAATTATTGAATTTCACCGAGTCATTTTCTCGCAATGTATTTTTGATTTGCTTGTACAAACGGTCATTAAATTGACGCCCGCCGTATTCTGGTTCTACGGACGATATTAAATATTCATATAAATCCACTTTAAATGAGGCGTAAGATGGAGTTTTTCGGGAATCTCTTAGGAAAAATTGAGCCGCTTCTTTGTAGCTGCGATCGCCTGCTACTTTTCCCGCAAATTCCCTGACCGCTAAGTGCAGTTCTGCATCATTCAAAAGTGTGGGATTAGCCGCTCGCTGCACAATTCCTATTTCTGTATTTCTCGGCTCAACCATATAATTTAGATATTGAGACAAATGTGTTTCAAATTGTCGCTGTCTTTGAAATGCCAGTTTTTGAATGGTTTGTTGGTCTTCCTCAATGCTGCCCTTGCTCAGCAGAGAATACCCGTACAAATAAGGATACCGACATATCAATTCGCCCAAAGGATAATCTGTATCTTGTGTCTGCGGTTCCGCCTCTCTATCTAAGGCTTTTACTAAGCGCTCTAGGGTCTGGAATTCTTCACTTTTAGTAAAGAAAGCTATTTGTTCTTGCAAGCGCTTGACTATGTAAAATTCCGTCCCGAATCTGGGAGAACTCTGCTTAAATAAAGCTACCAACTTGGCGATCGCGAACTGGTTGTGTGATTGCAATTGCCAGCGGTTGATCGGGATGTAGCAGCAGCGGTGGAGGATATATTTAAAGTGCTGATCCAATCGCTTGACGGAGACTATACTGTACAAAGTTGCTTCAATCTCTCGATCGGGATAGCCCATGCCGTCGATAAATAGCTTTCGGAACCGCTCGATCACCTGTGCGGGGGATTCTGTTTCCACGCAGGAGACGATGTGATCGTACAATCTCTGTTCGTTGCTGCCTGTTGGAACACTATCTGAGGGCGGGGTGAGGATGCGGCTGTCTGCATCTGTGTCTACGCTGCTGTCTGCAACTTGTGCGACAACCACTTTCGGTTTTTCCTCAAAAGTTCGATCGGGATTCAAGAACCAATAGTGTTCTTGGCTTAATTGTTTGTTAGCCGCCCAATCCAAAGCTGACTGCAAACTTTCCCCTGTCAATAACAGCGATTCATCTTCGCGGTCTGAAGCCAGCCATGCTGCTAGCGCCAAGCGGTACGGAGCCAATTTTCCCAGCTCTTTTTCTACCCAGAATCGATTAAAAACTGACTGATAAATTAGGTTGGCAACTATTAATTTACCCTGAGATTTAACCACCAGTCCTGACAGTTGCAATTCGATTTTTTCGGGAGAGTATTCTGCTGGTATTCCCTGCGATTCCCCCGGTTTTGTTGCCTTGATCGGTTGCAAAGCTTGCTGGTACAGCGTTAACAGCCGCGTGAGGTCGCAGTGGCTATGGAAAATGCGATCGCGTATTGCTGTCAAATGTTGGGGTTCGTCTTCTTCTTCCCAATTTTTAATAATTCTGTGTTTGACCAGTTTTTCAACTTGCTTAGCTTCGGAATTTCTGCCAATAAAAGGCCCGTATTCAAGTACCAAGTGGCAAAGTTTTTGAGTTAGAAACGGTTGACCGCCCGTCCAAGCTAATATTTCTTGGAGCACTTTTTGGGGGCGAAAAGCTTTCAGGGCTAATCCTTTTGCTAGCGGCAAACTTTCGTGCAGTTGGAATCGACTTAAATGAATCTGCCGTCCAATATTAAAAGGGTTACATCTGGGATCTCGGATCAATTCTGAGGGGGCTGCTACTCCCATAACAGCAAAAGTCAGGCGACCGTATTCCGGTTGCTCTGCCCGCTTGGAGTAACAAGCCCGGATCAAAGCAAAAAAATCGCTGGTACTGAAATTTAGGCTGCTGATGCTGTCAATGTCATCGATGAAAATTACCAGATTTTGCTGAAGTGACTTGAGCAAAACTTTTTCGATAAATATCTCCAATCGCTGCACCGGCGATAGCAGTTCGCGATCGTTCCACCACTTGATGGCATCAAACCTGTTTGTGATGTGTAAACTGCTGGCCATGCGGTACATGATGCCGCCATACCACTTTTGGGGGGAGATATCTGGGCTGCTGATGCTTCTCAAGTTGATGGCGGCAAAAACTGTACCTTCGGCTTGCAACCTTTTGGCCGTTTGCACTAGCAGGCTGGACTTTCCCATTTGTGGCGAACTCAACACGTAGCAGAAGTCTCCGGCTTTGAGTCCTTCGTAGAGCTCGCTGTCTGCCGAGCGCCTGACATAGGTGGGCGCAGCGGCAGGCAAATATCCTCCGACTTGATATTGGTACGTTGAGTTGACTTCTGCTGTAATCTGGGAATTCATCAAGATTTTACACCCCTATGCTGTGCGATCGAAAGGTTACAAATTGCAATTATGGCCCGCTTATAGCATTTTAGATTTTAGATTTTAGATTGGGGAATGACTTATTCAATCAGGGTTTGGAGTTTGCCTGTTGCATTTGCATGGTTTTTTTTGAATTTGCCTTACTATGGTGGAAAATTTTTCTTCCTCTTTCTCTATTGTCTACTAGCTCAGCTTTCTTCTCGTCAATCTTTACCGTATCTTTGCAAGCGTTCACCGCAAATCTTACGATCTGCCCAATCGTAGCGCGCCACTTGATTTTTTACACTCGTTCACATAATTAGATAAATTTTCAGTCGATCGGATTGAGAACGCTCAAACGCCGTTTTTTTCACTTTTTTTTACAATAATACTTTAAAATTCACCCGGTGGTATGATGTGGGCAGGGAAACTCCTAACCACAGCGCCGTCAGCCTTCTGCCTTTAGCTCCGCCTGCCGGATGCCGGAGGAAAAGACTGAGCAATGGCTGCCAATAAAAAACCCCAGCGTTTGGCTGAGGACTGCTTGAGTGGGAGATATCGTTAATCTGCGTTTTTTTAGTTGACTTAGATTGCATGGAATTCCATGCTGCTGACTTTCCCCGGGCTTTCGCGTTTGGGGATTCCTCAGAACAAACTTTTCAGGATGCATCCACAAAAAGTTTAATTCTTAAAGGCTTTGTCAGTACCAGGCTAACCACTCGCTCAACTATAAAAGTTAAGTCGGTGGCTAATTGTAGAAGATGCGCCCTGATGGCTTAACTACCCGATGGATTAGCACCCTGATGGCATAACTCCCTGATGGATCGACGCCCTGATGGCTTTCGCTCCACTACCCAAAAAATTCGGGTTGATGGATGATCGTGGACATTAGTAACACGTCACTTCCGGCGGTTCCGATCACAAGCAGGTGTGCCTGTCTGAATTGATTATGGCAGGCAGATTTATCAGAAGACAAGTGGGCTATTGCATCAACCCATTTCTGACAGATCGGGTTAGCCAAAAAGTGTCAATCTACGGAAATCAGGGTCATCGAACATGAAAAACAGCATCTTAGTATTAGGGGTAATTGCCTCGGCTGGCTTCGGCTTTTTCCAGGCAGGCAGCACCAGCGCTTTAGCGATCGCCCCACAACATTCATCAGCCAGCCGTTTGACGGCTTGGGAGAGTCGTCCCGACTTTAACTACACTGGAACGAATGAGGATGGGGAGCAAGAAGAGGTAAAAACGCGTAAAGGCAGGAAATAATTGGCGCTATTGTGTGGTTCGCTCTGATGCGGTTGTGGTTGTAGTTGTGGTGCTTGTTGTCCCAACCGCCTCTGATCGAGGCGGTTAAAACTCGATCCCAAGATCAGTCTACCTAATCCCAGGGGTGGGGATCAGTTTCAGAGAACGGTGGATGGGAAAATAAATAGGTAAGGCGAGTCTGTCGGTGGAGTTTCCCCGCCTATCAACTTCCTTACCTTCTGATGTTCGGGATTTGGATCTGGCACAATCGTATTTCATCTCGTAAAAACCCAATGGAAAATACTCTCGAAACTACCCGCAGACAGCGCGTATTGACAAGAACCCAGGAACGGCGTCAGGCAACACCCAAAGAAAAACAGTTAATTCATCTGCTAGCAAATATGGCTTGCAGTTTGATTAAATACGACTACAAACACGCAGCGGGCAAGGGCACCCTCCCGCCTTCGGAAAGCAAGCGTTTAGCGGAATGGCACTACCTGCGAGTTCAGCAAATTCGCCGGATCGAACGCTCATTGGAGCCTGTAGCGACCCTGAAGCGCGTTTACTACAAGAGCATCCTCAGTCCGAGAGATCTGAAGTCTTTGAAACTTCTGTGGCTGGAGGAGGACAAAAACCGTGTCAAACGGGTCGATCCTGAGTTGGACGACATCCTTAGCGAAGCTTTGGATCGGGGAGATACTTTAAAACAGCTATTTCACTCGATCGAAGTCAAAGAACGCACCTTTTCTGAAACTCCTCGCCCCGGCGCCGTCCCGCTGTGGGTCAAAGAGTGGGAAGACTCGGAATATGATATAAACTTTTTTCCGCCTTCGTTCTCTGCATGGGTTTCGATCGTGGACGACTAGGTTCAAGAAAAACTCTTTGACATGGCATCGATTGTAAAGTTCAGATGGTAGACTTATTTGCAATTGCTGCCATTGGCGAAAAGTGTACGGGCGATCGATCGGCTAAACTAGGCAGCGTGGCGCGCAGGCATCCGAGTACAGAGAAGTGAATCCGAGTCAGTACCATTGTACAATGGGGGAAAACCAGGGCTTCAGCTAATAGCTGATAGCTGATAGCTGATAGCTGATAGTTTCTCATGACTGACTCGATTTCTACTTCTCCTCTAGACTCGGCGGCCGATACAGCCGAACTCCGCTCTCAGTTGAGGTCGGGTTCGGAAAAAGCTCAACTGCAACTGCTGCAACAACAAATAGCAGATTCCGGTTGGGATGTATTGATGGAATTTTTATTAGAGCGCAAGTCAGAGGCACCGACTGCGGTAATGGGTAAGGCTTACCAAATTCTTTACAGTGCTAATTCTCCGAGAGCGACGGAGTTTTTGCAAGCGAATTTTCCGACTGGGGTTGTGCCGCTGCGATCGGACTCTAACATTGATTACACTCCGCTGCAACAATTATTGGCGTTACAGGAATTTCAAGAAGCCGATCGCTTGACTTTAGACAAGCTTTGTGAATTGGCGGGTGATACAGCTTCCGTGAGAAAGTGGCTGTATTTTACGCAAGTTGAGAGTTTGCCCGTGGCGGATTTGCAAACAATTAATACGCTGTGGAAAGTTCATTCCGAAGGCAAATTTGGCTTTTCGGTGCAGCGGGAAATTTGGCTCGGTTCGGGGAAGAATTGGGATAAGTTGTGGCCGCTAATTGGCTGGAAGAAAGGGAATAATTGGACGCGGTATCCGCAAGAGTTTATTTGGGATTTGAGCGCGCCGAGGGGTCATTTGCCGCTGTCGAATCAGTTGCGGGGAGTGCAGCCTTTTGCAGCTTTGATGGCTCATCCTGCCTGGTTGAAGTGAATCGTTTTGGGGCTTTTGGAGAATGCGGGCCGGGCTGGATGTTCGGCCCGACATTTGTTGGTGAGGGGGTGTGGGATCTGACGGTAACAACCGCGTCAGAACATAGATAGGGCTTGCTGAATAAGTTAGAGGATGTTTTAAAAGTGGGGGGCTATTGTAAGAAAGCTCACAAAGCTTAAGCTGAGATTTGTAGATAACAGCACTTTGTGAGCAAATGACGTGCAGCATATCCTAACAACTTGACGTGGGAACAGTGGGAACTAATAGCAGACCTGTTTCCAGAAGCTTGCGCCCGGTGTCCTCGCACAGTATCGATTTATGCCGTGATAAATGCAATCCTCTATGTAGGGCTTGCTGAATAAGGAATGATTAATTTTTAAATAGTGGTTCTTGATAAAGCGGCACAGTAAAAGTAACAGTAGCTCCGAGTCCTTCCCCCATACTGTAAAAATTTACTGTACCCCCCATTGCTTCTACCAGTTTTTGAGAAATAGCCAATCCCAAACCGGTGCCGCCGTATTGCCTGGTACGAGCGCCGTCTACCTGAAAAAACGACTCAAATAATTTATCCTGCTTGTCGAGAGAAACCCCAATGCCAGTATCAGCAACTCGGATTTTCACCATTCCGGGGAACTGCTGGTTGTGAACAGTCACCTTTTTCTTAATAACCTCGGCACTGATGCGAATTCCTCCTTCCCCGGTAAATTTAATCGCATTGCCCGTGAGGTTCAAGATTACCTGAAGCAGGCGTTGGTAGTTGCCGTACACAATAATCTCGTCCTCCACAGGGGGTTTTTGGATTTGAAATTGCAATCGCTTTTGCTCGACTTGAACCCGTGTAAAATTCTCAACTTGTTGCAACAGTTCACCGAGTTTGACGGGAGCGAGGTCTAACTCCATTTTGCCAGCTTCGATTTTAGCGACATCCAAAATATCGTTAATCACATTGAACAAATGTACTGCTGAGCGGTAAGCTTCTTCGATAAATTGGTGCGCTTCTTCGGGGTCATCTGCCATGCCGTCCATAAGCAGTTTTAGAAAGCCGAGGATGCCGTTGAGGGGGGTGCGGAGTTCGTGAGAAGTATTAGCAAGAAATTGACTTTTAAGTTGGGAAAGAGCCACGGCTTCGGCGCGGGCCTGTTCTAATTCTTGGTAAAGTGTAGCGTGGGCGATCGCACTGCCGACTTGAGCGACTAACTCGCGGGCGAATTCGAGTTCGACTGGACTCCATTTCGGGGAACTGCCACAGCGGTGCAAACATATCAGTGCATTGGGTTGGTCTTCATAGGAGGTAGCTGCTACGAGCACGGAATGGCGGTGGAAGGGATCGGTGGCGGGGGAGGCGTAATCGACTGCTACTGGTTTTAAGGTGGCTAAAGTTTGAATCCACCCTGGCTGTTCGGCTGCGCGCAATTCTAATCCCAGCATAGAAGAGTAAGCTTCTTGGCGGTATTCAGCTACTACTTTAAAAGTTTTCGATTGGAGATTTTCGATTTGAGTTGGGGAAAGCGGGGGCGAAGGGTAGCTAGCTATTGACTGTTGTAATTCGGCTGCTGCGGCGGTCGATTTTTGCTGATTTTCGGAGGCAAGGAAGGGGGAGGTTTCGAGATTTTCGCTGTCTTTTTTGTAGGAACAGATGATGCAGCGACTCGCGTTTAAAACTTGACCCAAGCTGTTAACAGTTTGCTGCCAAATGGTGGCTAAATCGAGGGTCTTGTGCAGGTTTTGAGCGATTTGGGAGATGACTTTACGATCGATTTCCGAGTACGGAGGGAGCGATCGACCGGGGATACGGCTCGCTGGAAGCGACATTTGTTGGCGGGCGTCCAAGGGGGATGGCAAAGCTCGATAGAGCATGAATTCTGGGGAGTCGGGCCGTCTGTCTGTGGGTTTGTCAGACAGCAGCCTTCCCATAACTAAGACTTTTGTAGCTTTGCCGTTTGAGTCGATCGCCGGAGTGAGTGTCAAATCGAAGAGAAAATATTGTCCGGCGTGGCAAAATGGATAGCTGAACCGTTGCGGTACGAGGGTTTCGAGCGCCCGCCGCAGGATATCGAGATAAGGCGCTGGGGCGATGGGTTGCAGGGTTTCGCTGAGGGGGCGATCGACAAGTTGTTCTGCTGTGAGGTTGTACTGCTCGGCTTTTTGCCAGTAAAAAGATAGATATCGACCAGAGGCGTCTTGGGTAAATACTAATTCTGCTCCTAACTCTTGAAAAAAAACTGTAGAGGCGAGGCTCGATCGCCGGAAATCTGTGTTAGAGTCCATCAGAGTAGGGGATGAAAGTAGTTCGGCTTTTGGATTCTTGAGTTTTTAATAAAGAACTCAAGAGTCCCCATTGTTTTTGGCTTCTACTGTTAATTTGTGAGTTATTAATCACTTAAAAAGTTGTTGGCTTCTTAATTAAGACATTAATTGATCAAAACTCACAATTGGCAATTATTTTAGGCTTATACTATTGACTCTTGAGTGATTAATGAGTTCATAAAATGTTAATTCGTTAATTCTGAACTCAACTCAAAACTCAAAACTATTCGTTCTCAGCCTTTTTGGGTAATTTAAAGATAAAAATTAAGATTGAGAAATTAGGAATCTGCACCGATTAACTATCAAGTGTGAAAATTACGCCAAAATATGAGGCTGCGAACAACTCTAGTCCGGGAATGGCTCACGCATTTTTTCACTCACCTGGAATAGTTCCGAGGTTGTGATTTAGCCGAGTTCACTCGCCCACCACCTGTAGCTTTAGCCACGAAATCTGCAGGAGATCGCCCGCGCGCTCTAAATTTCACAGCCTGCAGATTTGCGCGCGCCGTCTGGGGCGAGAGTACCTCAGTCGTTCCATTCACCACGCGGCGGGACTGGGGGGTTGCGGCGTAAACTCAGAGCCAGCTCGTCTTCGCGGCGCTCGCCTCTGAGCCACTGCTTGATTGCTGTTTCAATGACTTTGCTGGGGTCATTCGTCAAGTGCTTAATTTGGTCTAGCAGTTCAGAATCTATATGGATAGATAGTTCCACTTTTTCTGACGAACTGTGGGAGGGTATACTTGACTGGCTCATAGTTAAAAAATCCTAGTTTTAATTCTTAGGTTTCAATTCTTTTGATGACAAGCGACTGGACTAGATATTTGCAGTCCCTGATTTGCACCCCACCTTTCCTCAACCGCTTAACAGCTTTCTGTACAATGAGACAGAGAAAAGTTTTTTCCTTTTGGGTATCCGGGCTCGGTCGGACACTTGATGGGTAATAACTGATACTCTTGAGGTTTGCCTCAGTTGTGGTTTCATCTCAATCCCCAGTAAGAGGTTGAAGTAAGCACTCTACTCTTGCTTGTGTAATCATACAACAAAAAGTATCCTTTGCCGATTAGCTCTTCGATAAAAAACATGACTAACGTCCCTGTATCTCGCATTCGTAATTTTTCGATTATTGCTCACATCGACCACGGAAAATCGACCTTGGCAGATCGCCTGTTGCAGGCGACTGGGACTGTGCAGGCACGGGAGATGAAGGAGCAGTTTTTAGACAATATGGATCTCGAACGCGAACGCGGCATTACGATCAAGCTGCAAGCGGCTCGGATGAATTATACTGCCAAGGACGGTCAGGAGTACGTGCTGAATCTGATCGACACTCCCGGACACGTGGACTTTTCTTACGAGGTGTCGCGATCGCTCGCTGCTTGCGAAGGGGCGCTGCTGGTGGTAGACGCATCTCAAGGCGTGGAAGCACAAACCCTGGCAAATGTCTACCTTGCCTTGGGAAATAATTTGGAAATTATTCCAGTTTTAAATAAAATTGACCTGCCGGGGGCAGAACCGGAACGGGTAAAAGGGGAAATTGAAGAAATTATCGGTCTGGACTGTAGCGGGGCGATTGAGGCTTCGGCTAAGGAAGGAATTGGTATAGATGAGATTTTGGAGTCGATCGTCGAATTGGTGCCGCCGCCGCAGGATACTGTTGACAAACCGCTGCGGGCGCTAATTTTTGATAGTTATTACGATCCTTATCGCGGGGTAATTGTGTATTTCCGGGTGATGGACGGAAGTGTCAAAAAGGGCGATCGAGTTTTGTTGATGGTTTCGGGTAAGGAATATGTCATCGATGAATTGGGCATCCTTTCACCGACTCAAGTTCAAGTAGACGAACTGCACGCGGGGGAAGTTGGTTATCTGGGCGCTGCAATTAAGGCAGTAGCTGATGCTCGCGTTGGCGATACGATTACTTTGGTCAAAAAGCCGGCACCGGAGCCTTGGCCGGGTTATACAGAGGCAAAGCCGATGGTTTTTTGCGGCTTGTTCCCGATCGATGCTGACCAATTTCCAGATTTGCGGGAAGCTTTAGAAAAACTCGAGCTCAACGATGCGGCGCTTTCTTACGAACCAGAAACTTCGAGTGCGATGGGATTTGGTTTCCGCTGCGGTTTCTTGGGTTTGCTGCACATGGAAATTGTGCAAGAAAGACTGGAGAGAGAATACAATTTGGATTTGATTGTTACGGCTCCTTCTGTGGTTTATCAAATCACAACAATTAAAGGAGAAGTGTTAACAATTGACAATCCCAGCCACTTGCCAGATCCTCAGTATCGCGAGAAAATTGAGGAACCTTATGTGCGGGTAGAAATGCTGTCGCCAGAAACTTATGTGGGCGCGCTGATGGAACTATCTCAAAGTCGGCGGGGCATTTTTATGGATATGAAGTATTTGAGTCAAGGCCGAACTACGCTGGTTTATGAGTTGCCTTTGGCGGAGGTGGTGACGGACTTTTTTGACCAGATGAAATCGCGATCGCGCGGTTATGCGAGCATGGAGTATCACCTCATCGGTTATCGCGAAAATCCGTTGGTGAAAATGGACATTTTAATTAATGGCGATCCGGTTGATGCTTTGGCGATGATCGTACACCGGGATAAGGCTTATAATGTGGGTCGCGGGTTGACGGAAAAACTCAAGGAGTTGATTCCTCGCCACCAGTTTAAGGTGCCGATTCAAGCGACAATTGGCGCTAAGGTGATTGCTTCGGAACACATTCCGGCTTTGCGGAAGGATGTGTTGGCGAAGTGTTACGGCGGTGATATTTCGCGGAAGAAGAAGTTGCTGCAAAAGCAAGCGAAGGGTAAGAAGCGGATGAAGTCTGTGGGTACTGTGGATGTGCCGCAGGAGGCTTTTATGGCTGTGCTGAAGCTCGATCGAGATTCGTAATCTGTGTGGCCTTTTGTCAGGAACAGGCAAGATGCCTGTTCCACAAAGAGTCTGTTTTTTGTAGTTGTTTGCAGTCATCTAGAACAGGCAAGATGCCTGTTCCACAAAGAGTCAGTTTTATTGTGGGATTGGCCGGAGAGCCCGTCCCTGTGGAAGCCCAGAATATGGCTGCAGCGTGAGTGGCGAGCGCTCGATCGCATCACAGATTACTACAACTTAAACAAGAATGCTTTGTTGCAACTCGCGCCGAATTTCATCTACAACTTTGTGATCGCTCAAATCGCGATGCCACCAGTGGCTACAGCCATCTTGACAAGATTTGCAGTACCTGCGCGCATCGGCAATTGCCAATACACTCCTTAACAGGAAAAAGGTTTTGATAGATTCTGAGGGCGGCAGTTTCAAAAGCTTTGCCATTTGTTCTTTTAATCGCCCTCTACTCAGTAACACACAAGGGGTGTAAGTTGGGCGAAGTTTTGATTTAGCAATTGCTAGGGAAACATCTTCTTCTCGCGCCCCTGCTTGGAGGGTCATGTAGGATAGCCGCTGCAATATTTCCTGCTGGTATTCGGTTGGGAATCTTAAAAACCAGTTTTTTGCATCTTCTTGGCTAATTAATTCTTGTTGAATTTGATTGATTGTAATTTCATCGGCTAGATTCATTTGCCTCTCCTAAGTCTGGCTCAAATATAACGTGAGGTTCTCCGTCATAATTTCTCAAATAGAATTAGGAACAATATGACAGCGCAGCCACTCAGTAAATTCATCGCGGCCGATCGCGCTTGATGTGACTTGTAATATAATTTGTTCTTGCTCTTCCACAGGTGCAGAAATCTCAAAGCCATTCAAAACTAGAAAGACTTCCATTGCTGCGTGACCGATGCGTTAGTTACCATCTAAGAAAGGATGATTTTTAATCAAAGCAAATCCAAGGGCTGAAGCTTTTTCCACGATAGTTGGGTAAAGTTCCTCCCCGCCAAACGTCATGCGCGGCTGAGCTAAAGCTGACTCTAAGGCTCCTAAATTAGCGATGCCAAATGCTCCGCCAGACTGCTCGATAATGCGCCGATAAAGTTCTAAGACTTCTGTTAAAGTTAGATAGCGCATTACGCGAGCTTTTGGTAAAGTTCCGCATTCTTTTTGAGGACGTATTCCATAGCATTTTGGAAGGATGTTTCTGGTGGTGCGAGCAAGTTTTCAGCACCCGCAAGCAGTAATGCTTCTAGGGAAACGCCGAGGCGGTTGGCGATTTCTTGGAGCTTGTGCAGGCGATCGTCTGGAATTGTGATGGTAATGGTTTGCATTCTGTTTGTGGCTGTGACGATACTCTGAGTGTAGCACGTCAAATGTCTGAGCAGGAGTTAGGGTTTTTGAAAGAGCGATCGCACTTTTAAACATGAAGGGCGATCGCCCTTTTGCAAATAAACTATCAGAGATTACTCCTTATCATCATCATCATTATTTTGAACTACCTTACTACTTAAAAGTCCGAAAATTGCACCCACACCCATATTCCAAGTGCTATTGCAAGTCTCAAAAATGCGAGCTTGTTGGGGAGATGGCCGATCTTCGGTACTAATTCGTAAAGAGACTCCTCCAGAAAGTAAGGTAAAAAAGATAACAGTGGCGAAGACGTACTGGAAAGGAGAGGGAGATTGAGGAGGAGTGTTTTTACGAGTCATTTTAGTAAATTTGGGTTTAGCAGGTGTCATATTTGGTTTAGCTTTCATGATTGCTACTTTCTTATTGGATATGTTTTAATCTTAAAGGGTAAAAGCTTGAAAGTCAGCCTGTGTATAGGTTTCACTTAGTATGAGTTTGGTATGCGTTTAGGATGCGTTTGGTTGACGATCGCTTGCTACAATAGTTAAAACGTTCGTAACTTAGCTATGGCAGAGCGATCGATCGCAGCATCTGACGCAGGAATTGAAAAAGCAAAAACCGCTCTCACAGACAAAGGCTGGAGTCGCCAAGACTTAGCCGATCGTGTTGTGATGGGGGAAGAAAAAAATTTAAAGATAGGTATCGATATTCAAACAGTTCATAAATTTTTCACCCAGAAGGGTGTCAAACCCCAGTATTTTGTGGCAATTTGCAAGGCTTTAGGATTGAATTGGCAAGAAATTCTAGAACCCAATGGAACGCCATCGCCCCAAAAATTATTACCAAATGACAATCCAATAGCAGAATTAGAACAGCTAAATATCAACCACAATAATCCCTTTATTCCCCAGCATGGCAAGATAGACGATCCGAAATTTTTGTTTGGCAGAGAAAGGGAAATTCGGCGGGTGTTCGAGACGCTGAATAGTGGCAGTAATGTAGCCGTAATTGGCGAAAGCGCGATCGGCAAAAGTTCTCTGCTGCAAGCTATTTACCGAGAAGCACCAAATCAACTGCGTTATGCACGCCAACCCATTTACATCGATTTGCAAATTGTTTGCGATGAAGATGACTTTTATGGCGATTTATGCCACAAAGCAGGTATCGAGAAAGCGAAAGGAGGTAATCTGTCACGGGCTTTAGAATCGAACCCGCTGCTGTTACTTTTAGATGAAGTTGAGAATATGAGATGGGATGGGTTTACTAATCCAACACGCAGCTTATTGCGGGGTTTGACTGAGGGATATAACCCACCTTTGCGTCTAGTTATCACCGCGCGCACCTCTCTTGATATCCTATTTCCTGGAACAAATATGACATCTCCTTTCAAAGGACATGAGGAAACTCTGAAGCAATGGGATGAAAAAACCAGCCGCGAATTTATTGTTAGTCGCCTCCAGGCTTCCTGGTTAACACCTGTTGCTCAGCCCGTGAATTTTACTGAGGAAGAAATTGCGGAGTTAATTGCTGAAAGTGGCGGCTATCCTCAGAAATTGATGCAGTTGTGCTATCAAACTTATGCTGGTTATATCAACTAGGACTTACACATCGGGGCCCAGAAACCGGGTTTTTTACGAAAATATTTCGTTAGAGAATCGCAGATTCGGTAAAAAATCCGGTTTCTCACCACCCGTGCGTAAGTCCTGTTTATTCATCCCCACCTATTTATGAGTCAAAACGATCGCCCGGTTCCTCGGTTAGATTTAGCTCCCAAACTGAAGCGCCCTCTTTCTTTGTGGAATCCTTTAGATTACCTGCGATTGTTATATTGGGTGTTTTTCTTTCCTCAAGCTTTGCGGTGGTATGAGTCTACTTTTGGGGGTGAATCTAATTTACAAGACCCCAAAACCTGGCGAGAAAAGTGGGAGTGGTTGCGTCAAAATTCCGTCCAGTGTCAGTTAATTCTACAAGCCTTGATGTTAATCATTGTTATCCTCGTAGGCTTGAGTAGATTTTTGGAGGAAATAGGCATTTCTATCCATTGGTCCGGCGTGGCGTTGGGCGTGGCGTTGGGCGTGGCGTGGGGCGTGGCGTCCGGCATGGCGTCCGGTGTGGCGTTGGGCGTGGCGTCCGGCGTGGGGTTGGGCGTGGGGTTGGGCGTGGGGTTGGGCGTGGCGTCGGGCGTGGCGTCCGGCGTGGGGTTGGGCGTGGGGTTGGGCGTGGGGTTGGGCGTGGCGTCGGGCGTGGCCTTGGGCGTGGCGTCGGGCGTGGCCTTGGGCGTGGCGTGGGGCGTGGCGTCGGGCGTGTGGTTGGGCGTGGTGTCGGGCGTGGCGTCCGGCGTGGCGTGGGACGTGGCGTTCGACGTGGCGTTGGGCGTGGCGTTCGGCGTGGCGTTCGGCGTGGCGTCCGGCGTGGCGTGGGGCGTGGCGTCCGGCGTGGCGTCCGGCGTGGCGTTGGGCGTGGCGTTCGGCGTGGCGTCCGGCGTGGCGTTCGCACGTCCTGAAAATTGGCTTTTCGCTGTACCGTTTACCTTACTCCAGCGTCAACAGCTAAATAGACAATTTCCTCACATTACCCCACTTCCCCTTCCCTACCTGTCTTCTCAAATAGCTAATTGGCTGAGGCGGGATTGGGAAACAGGATTGCACAACATTAACCAACTACTACTATTTACCCTTCAGTTTATCCCTGTTGTTAAAGCTGTAAATCGTGTACTGGCAGACACACCAAAAGACCAACTCATCTATCGCCTCGCTCAATTATCAGAAGATCCTTATGATTGGAAGTTGGTGCGTTTTGCCTCAGCTTCTCTAAGTCAAGTAATCAAGTCAGAAGCAGTAGAAGTTTTTTTCCTCCTACCTTGGCGACAACAAATTCAAGCTCGTTTTCAAACAGAAATTCATTTAAATACTCCTGCCCGTGCCTCTGCTGCTGGTTTCTGGTATCTCCACGAGCAAAAACCAGACAAAGCTACAGAAGCTTTCGCTGTAGTGCGAGATCTGCTTTATGGAGACGAGATGTTTACCTTAGCGCAGATTCTCACAGATTTTCACCAAACAGCAGAACTAGCCGAGATTGCTTCCCTGAAGCTGCCTGCTTCCCCAAATCCACCTCTGCTGCGTGAGACTACTTGGGAAGCAATTGCTTCTCTACGGCGGGTAATTGCCGATGTTCAAGTCGTCGAGAATAGCGTATCTCGTTCTGCCCGTTCCCTTGCCCTCAACCGAGCATTAGGTGAGCTTGAAACTATCCTCGATCGTCCAGATATTATACCACAATCTGAACGAAATTTAATTATTCAACCTGCCAAAAAATGGCAACAAATATTACTGCAAGTGACCGGGAAAATCGGAGATATTTCGATTACTGAACCAGTCATGATCCCCTATATAATTGGCGATCCAGTCCAAGGCAATCTATTTGTGGGCCGCGAAGACATCATCAGACAGCTAGAGGAGTTGTGGGTAAAAGGCAATCCGGTTCAATCTGTGGCTCTCTACGGTCATCGGCGGATGGGAAAAACTTCGATTTTGTTGAATGCTAGCAACTGCTTATGCTCAAAAGTACAGGTAGCTTATGTCAATTTGCTGCGCGTAGGAGATTGCTCTCAAGGAGTCGGCGAACTGCTAATATTCATCACCGATGCCATTGCCAAAACAGTCAAAATTGCACCTCCTGCCGATCGCGAATTACTCGATTTACCCTATCTCACTTTTGGACGCTACATCGAACAAGTAATAGCAAATATAGAAAGTGGATTGATCGTTGCTTTAGACGAGTTTGAAAAAATAGAAGAATTGATAGACGCTGGGAACATCAATCAAGATTTTATCGGTTTTTTGCGAGGGATGGTGCAAATGAGTTCTAAAGTAGCCTTTGCTTTTGCCGGATTGCACACCTTGGATGAAATGACCCAGGATTATTTCAATCCTTTTTTTGCTAGCATTATCCCCATCCGAGTAGGTTTCCTGAGTCTTGGTGCAACTCGCCAAGTTTTAGCGAATCCCGATGATGATTTTCTCCTCGACTACAAACCAGAAGCCCTCGATCGCATTTATGAACTAACTCACGGTCAACCCTACCTCACGCAATTGGTAGGATTTCTGTTAGTCCGCCTCTACAACGACCAAGTATTTGAAATCGGACGCCCCCGCGATCCAATGTTTACACTAGAAGACGTAGCAACTGTCATTAATGACCCGGAATTCTTCAGCCGAGGTCGCTACTATTTTACAGGAGTTTGGGGTCAAGCAGCGCAAGGCGCATCGGGACAACAGGAGATTTTAAAAGCCTTAGCACCTCACTTAGAAGGAATGAATCTCGACAGGCTGAGTCAAGAAACAGGGATGGATGAGACAATTTTACAGGAAGCACTAAAAACTCTCGAACGCCACGATGTGGTTCGAGAAAGTGATGGTTGCTACTGTATTACTGTTGAACTATTCCGCCGCTGGGTTGAGATGTCATTGGGAGGGAAGCAATAGTTAGTTATCCCTTTGAGTATTCGGCGGTTGAAACCAATCCTACACAAACTCTCGTCCCAGCAGAGGGTGACTAAGAGACAAGCTGTAAAATTAATATTACTATTAGCCAAATATTTACATTATTGGCGGCCCTAACGGTTCGAGTAAAACTACAGTTTTCCTGAAATTATTACCTAATTTTTTAGATCGACATAATTTCTCTCATATTGCTTTTCAGATAAATCGACCCGGGTTTTTTCAAATAAGCCCGTGAAGCGCAGCTATCCCCTAGGGCATCGCCCAACCTCAGACCGAAGTCATCAAATAACCAATAATCATTAACAAATAACAGAACTAATGTCAAGAGTGTTTTTTCGGAAATATTAAAGCTTAAATAAAAATTGCTACCGACATTTGCGAATTATAGCACTTTGTTCAAACTATTTGAAAATGCTAAGTTAATTAAAGATTTTATAAAAGTGACGCATAAGTATTTACATTGTCGATCGCAATTTTGTTATTCTATTAGTAAGTTTCATTCGAGCGACTGAATTTTTGTACTCCAGTCCTACCCCTAAACAGAACGGCAGTTTCCACAATGAGAATTTTAGTCACAGGCGGTGCGGGTTTCCTCGGTTCCCACCTAATCGATCGCTTAATGGCCCAAGGACACGAGGTAGTCTGCCTGGATAATTTTTACACCGGGACTAAACGCAATATCCTCAAATGGCTGGACAACCCGTATTTTGAGCTGATCCGCCACGACATCACGGAACCGATTCGGTTAGAGGTAGATCAGATTTACCATCTGGCCTGTCCCGCTTCCCCGATACACTATCAGTACAACCCTGTCAAGACAATTAAAACAAACGTCATCGGCACGATGAATATGTTGGGATTGGCAAAACGGGTAAAAGCAAGATTTTTTCTCGCTTCCACTTCCGAAGTGTACGGAGATCCTGATGTCCACCCGCAAACAGAAGATTATCGCGGCAACGTTAATTGTATAGGAATTCGCAGTTGTTATGACGAAGGGAAGCGAGTAGCTGAAACCTTATCTTTTGATTACCACCGTCAAAATGGAGTAGACATTCGAGTTGTGCGAATCTTCAATACCTACGGCCCCCGGATGTTGGAAAATGACGGCAGAGTAGTCAGCAATTTTATTGCTCAAGCTTTGCGGAATCAACCGCTGACAGTATACGGCGACGGTTCCCAAACACGGAGTTTCTGCTACGTTTCTGATTTGGTAGAAGGATTTATTCGTTTGATGAATAGCGACCAAATCGGGCCGATGAATTTGGGGAATCCCGGCGAATACACTATATTGGAACTGGCACAAAAAATTCAAAACACGATTAATCCAGGGGCAGAAATTATCTTTAAACCGCTGCCGGAAGACGATCCCAAACAGCGACAACCGGATATTACTCGTGCTAAAAATTGGTTGGAGTGGGAGCCAACTGTGCCGCTGGATCAAGGTTTAGAGTTGACTATAAAGGATTTTCGCGATCGCATCGAGGGAAACCACAAGTAGAGACTGGGAGAGTGAGGGATGGAAAAAATCTTCCTTATTCCCAATTCCCAATTCCCAATTCCCAATTCTCGATTCCCAATTTCTACCTGATTTATTTACTAGCTTTGAGGAGATTTCTATGCACGTTTGCGTCATCGGTACAGGATATGTTGGCTTAGTCACCGGCACTTGTTTGGCCCACATCGGCCACCACGTGATTTGCGTAGACAACAACGAAGAAAAAGTTAAATTAATGAAGTCGGGACAGTCGCCTATTTTTGAACCTGGACTGTCTGAATTAATGTCTTCTGCATCTGCGTCTGGCAATCTAGAATTTACTTCGGATTTAGCAGCAGGAGTGGCTCACGGGGATATTTTGTTTATTGCCGTGGGGACGCCTCCATTGCCTACTGGGGAAAGCGATACTCGCTACGTGGAAGCGGTTGCTCGTGGCATTGGAGCTCACCTCGACGGCGATTACAAAGTAATCGTAAACAAATCGACAGTGCCCATCGGTTCGGGGGATTGGGTGCGAAGAATTGTACTAGACGGTTTAGCAGAACGTCAAAAACCTCAAAGCGGTGAGGGCGCTACTGGTGAGGAAGTCGCAGCAAAAACAGGTGTTCAATTTGATGTGGTTAGCAACCCGGAGTTTTTGCGGGAGGGCTGTGCTGTTTTCGATACTTTTAATCCCGATCGCATTGTTCTTGGCAGCAACTCTCAGCGGGCTATGGATATGATGCTACAGTTATATCGGCCGATTGTCGATCGCAAGTTTGCAGAAAATCCGTCTTTGCCGGAGGTTCCTGTGGTGATGACTGATATCAGTTCAGCGGAGATGATTAAGTACGCAGCTAATGCTTTTTTAGCTACGAAGATTAGCTTTATTAATGAAGTTGCTAATATTTGCGATCGCGTCGGTGCAGATGTTAGTCAAGTTGCCCGAGGTATCGGCTTAGATTCACGGATTGGCAACAAGTTTCTCCAAGCTGGCATTGGTTGGGGCGGTTCTTGTTTCCCCAAAGATGTCTCGGCTTTAGTTCACACGGCTGAGGATTACGGTTACGAGGCGCATTTGCTAAAAGCGGCCGTGGAAGTTAACGAACGCCAGCGGTTGATTGCTATTGAAAAGTTGCAGCACGTTTTGAAGATTCTCAAAGGTAAAACCGTCGGACTTTTGGGTTTGACTTTCAAGCCGGATACTGACGATTTGCGAGATGCTCCCGCGCTGAATTTAATCGAGAGTTTGAACCGATTGGGAGCGAAAGTTAAAGCTTACGATCCGATTGTTTCTCAAACGGGGATGCGTCACGGTTTGTCGGGAGTTTTGGTAGAAACTGACCCGGAAAGGTTGGCAGACGGTTGCGATGCTTTGGTGTTGGTGACTGACTGGGAACAGTTTCGTAATTTAGATTACGAGAAAATGGCAAAGTTGATGAATCATCCGGTGATGATTGATGGCCGCAATTTCTTAGACAAGAAGGCTTTAGAAGCGGCTGGTTTCCAATATGTGGGGATTGGAAGGTAAAGGGTGAGCGTGAAGTTGCGATCGCGATTATATCTTGAGGATAGCGATCGCAACTTATCCGTTAGGTAAGAATTCAGGCTGAGAGGGTGACAACCGAGGGAAAACCCAGACGGGGCAATTGTTTGAGATAATGGAGAAGTCGTAAAAAAGCGAGTGGCCTTGGGAGCCACCCCACAAAAAATACTAAAGACATTATACCAAAAGTTATTACCAATCCACTTGAGCGAGAGTCAAGCACTCACCTTAGAACTCTTAGTTCTGACGCTTCAAAGCCATCGACAAGTCAGATTATCAAGATTGGCTAACATCTTTCCACAACCGATTCAATACAATAGTCGCTTCCGAAGTCTCCAGCGATTTCTTAAGCTCCCCCAGCTTTCGGCCAAGTTCCTGTGGTTTCCTATAATCAAAGTGGCTTTAAAGTCTGAATTTAGAGAGCAAAGATTTAATAGAGCGCAACGGAGAAACCGTTCAAAATTAACATTCTCAACTAAAAAATATGTAGCCGTTGCTCTCGAAAGAACTCAATGGCCAGACCGCAATCTAATCATAGTCACGATAATTTGGGGCAATCATGCTTTGGAATAAAAAATCAATAACTTGATGAATTATTATATATAATCAAGAACAAGGCTAGATCGCTGAGTTTACCAAAACACCAGAGCAACTTGCAACAGTTTTTTTATTACCGTACACTATTTTACCTTTAAACCCACGTTTTATTCGAGTTCAATTGAGTCTAAAATGAAGAAGTTTTATAACTCTTTATCAGAGAAGGATAAAAGAAGGTATGTAGGGATAAGCTGTTGCACATTTAAACTGTGATACAAGCATTACCCTTATTTTTAATTTTGCGACCCCATTTAATTATTAATT